>JAISVH010000064.1 GCA_031271685.1 Eubacterium sp.
ACATCACAAAGGGTTCAGCTGCAAAATATGAATCAAAGAAGGATTGCCATAACAGAGTTTTGCAAAATCCTGGGAATCGAACCTGTCATTAAAGAATACCCTATTGAATTTTTGGAAGGCGGACAGAGGAAAGAGTATATTTTCAGAGATTATTCGATTCCGTCCGATTTATTGCTGTCACTTGCTTCCGGGCAGATAATAAATACGGTTAAGCTGGATGATCAGGGTCAAATAGACGATTTGCTTGAATTTATTAAAGCGTTAAATAATTTAGATGAAAAACAAAATAAATCGACCGAAATAGAGATAATAAGAAGATTGAGTTACAGAATATTAGAGGGAAATAAAGATAAGACAAGCTATTTTAATAATTTTGATACTAACATAAAATTGATAACAAGTATTATATTTCCGGAGCATTCTATTTTTAGGGATACTTTAATAGAGGAAGTTTTTTCTAAAAATGACGTAACGTTTGCGGAATATAACGGGGTAGAGAGTGGAAAATATTTCGGCAGTCCTGCGGAAGTCGAAATAATGGAAGAGTTTAGGCATGTGATATCCGAACTTGACTCTTATGAAAAACAGCAGTTGTTTTTATGGCTTATTGACTGGGGAGGCAATAAAAATGCAATGCCTGAAAAATTGGAATTTTATGAGATTTTTTCACAAAAAGACCTGGCTTCCCTGCGCCCTTCGTTTTATGCGCTGAATTATGAAGAGAGAACGGCGATTATAAGAGAACTGCTTGCAAAAAATAACGGCGTAATTTTTGACCGTTCGGACAGGAAATGGGATGATGTGAAAATTAGCGATCCCGTAATTAAGTCTTTATGGTCGGAGAATAAGCCTTCGGTTGTGAAATTCTTAGACGCTTATAAAAAGCACTGGATGAAGAACGCGAGTTTTGTAGATAAGATGAAATACCGTTTTGCGAAAAAACAAAGCAAGCCGCTTGTGCTCTATAGAGGATTCAAAAAAGAAATGCAAGAGGATGATAAAGATAATGATTACAGTTTTTATGAAAGGCTTTTGGGGTATGAGATGTTTGTCGAAAATTTTGCCGAGACTATGATAGGGGATCTTTTCGGCAAAAACTCCGCAGATATTAAAGAGATGTTGAAAATAAAGCTTGAGAATCATAATGAAGAGAGACAGATTCAATTTATCTCGGATTTGATAGAGGCAGGAATTTCGGAAAAGAACAGACAGGCGGGAGAGACTGAAAGAAAAGGTAATCTCATAGTAGCCATCGGCAATGCGTCCGGGCCGGTCATGGTAAAGCTTTTGCAGATTTTATCGAATAACAAAGAATTTGAAAAAATGAAAAAAGACGGTAAAATAATAAACGAAATAGTTTCAAGCGTGAAAAGCAGCAATGCTCCGTTAAGTAAAAGAGTGATTTTTGGGATTTTAGCGAATGCGAAAGTGGACATCAGCAATATTGAAAGCATAGGGGGAAATTTGGGGAGCGGTTCGATAGGCTTGGTATACACTGTGAAATTTAAGACGCCTATTGTTATGAGCGACGGTGAAAAACGCTCCGAAGTCATTGTAAAAATAACAAGGCCTACGGCTACAAATAATCAAAGCGATGACTTTGACGTTTTTGACAAATTGAGAGCGTATTGGCTTAACAAACATGAAAATGCTTCGATACCGACAAGAGAACAATTGGAAAAGAGCCTTAACGATGAACTTAAACTGGCGGACGAAACCAGAGTCACTATAGAGTTTGCCGAAAATATGAGGGCGGCAGGAACCGAATTAAATATTGCTGTCCCGGCAGTAGCTTCTCAACCCGGAAGCGAGCATTTAATGTATCAGGAGAAAATCAAAGGAAAACCGCTTGATAAAGCTGAATTGTTGGAAGATCAAAGAATATCCGCTTATGAAAGGATATTGAAAATGTTTTTTAAGAGCGTTGTCAGCGGATTGTTTCACGCGGATTTGCATGAAGGGAATATATTTGTAGATCCGGACGGCAACAGAATAACCTTGATTGATTTCGGCGGGTACGGTGAAGTCGGCGATGAAGCCAAATCGAAATTGTTAATAGAGATTTTTATGGCGATTGTTCACGGGGATTCTAAAAAATTACTTGAGGCGTTATCCGAATACGATAATAGCTTAGGGGAAAGATTAAGGACTGACGGGAAGTTTGTAAGCGATGTGAAAAAGGCGGTAAGAGGCATACCTTTGATCGGAGTAAATAAAAAATTTAACGATTTGTTTTTTGCGTTGAATAAAGACGGCAATATAGATCACAATTTACTGATGTTTTTTCAGGCGTTAAGCAAAATAGGGAAGTATTTTGATTATCTCGGTTCAAATGTAAAGAAACTTGAAATGATAAATTATATAAGAAATCTTAATGCCGGCGAAAATGCGGCACAGGATTTCGGAATTGAAACCGGCGAAGCGGCTTCTCCGGACGATTACGAAAATAACAGGCTTGAACTTAAACCTGTGTCCGATTTTGCGGATAAAATAGGTTTAATTGCAGACGGGAATTTGGTACAAAGAATTTTAAGGGCCGTATTTGTAGGCATAATTGAAGCGCCGTTTTCAATTCTGCCGTTTTTTGTAAAAATGCATTACGGCCGTGCCGGGCCGTCGCAGGAAGACAAGCAAAGCGGCGCTTATAAATCGAGAGTTACAGGCAATATACTGATAAAAGCGTCTACCGCAGCAGGAATAGCAATATCCATAGCATTGTCGCTCTCTTCCCCTTTAGCATTTCTCTTGCCTTTAGCGTTAAACATAACGGCTCACGCAATTTATAACCTTGTCTCATATTCTCGGGCAAAAAATCACGGTTTAATCAATGAAGCCAAACGTATAGCCGATGATAATATAAGGCATATTCAAAATATTGAAGCCGATATAGCCGCTTTATCAAACAAAGATAATCTTACTGAAAATGAAGAATCGGAATTAGCAAATTTAATAGGTGTAAAGAGTAAATTTGATTCCTTAAATAATGCTAAATCAATATATATTTTAAACGGTAAAGTTTTTATAAACGAGGCTCTGTTTTCAAAAAATCCGTTATGGATACAGTCTTTCATGTTAGATTTTAATTACGCGCATTTAAAAATTTCAACAAAATTAAAAAATCATCCGAAAATTTTAAACCTGCTTGAAAAAATAGGAATTACCGCTTTTATCAGTACCGTTGCTATGCTGCTTCCGAGTTTCAATGTAAAACGAAATGTTTTTTTTAGGGATGTATTAAAAACTTGGAGTTTATTGTTTATACCTATGGCATTGAATATTATTTTTAATCCGACGGCCATATTCGGAGTATTTTGGATATTTATATACATAACTCCAATTGCTTCAATAATGCTTGCTGTTTATATTTTTAAGGAATCCAAAGAGCAATCGGAAAGCGATAGCCATGCTGTTGAGATTAAATCTATGCCTGAAAATAGCCGATACTTAAGACAAACTACGTCTATCCCTGTGTATACGGAGCCCTGGTATGTCATAAAGCAGACTTTAGAATATGCAATTGCGGCCAGAGACAGATATAATGCGGTTGCCGGAGAGGGTTATGGAAATATTGTGGTAAGCGATGACGGACTTATGGTGTTTGCAAATAACGATATAGAAGGAACGTTAATGATTGTCGAAGAAAAACTATCTAGTGGTATGGAGTTGTCCGAAAATGAAATGGAAGTCTATAGCAGGATTAATTTTTATAGAGAACACGATATAGGGGTAGTGGCGAGACCAATGCATAAAACAGAATACTCTTGGGGAGTGTTTCAAAGAAAAGGGTTCTTTAAGAAAGGCAGTAATTTAAATCACACGTTATTAATCAGTGAATTGCTTGAAAATTTTACCGGGGATACTGATTATGGCAGTGCTTTGGGCTTGGTAAAAGAAACTGTAATAGACGGCAAGCCTATATTTTCGCAAACTTATATTTCAGGCAATGTTGTGCTTGGAGACGTTTTGCTCCAGTTGGATAAAGATTCGATTGTTCCTAAAAACGGTATCTCTGCTACTATGACCGAGTTTGTCTTGGATGATTCTCTGGCATATACACAAAATTTTACGGTCGTAAGCAATACTGATGAAACGCCTACTACTTCATTGCTTTCCGATGATATATCTACTATGTGGACTTACGGATTGCCGGTGTATTCTAAAAACGGATTCCCAAGATTTTTCGGACACAACGGATTTATCAGGAAAAAAGCCTTGAGGCAAGTAGGTTATTGGTCAGAAAGCGACGTTGCGGAAGACGTCGCTTTGATTATGAAAATGGTCGTTGAGAATGAACCTGAGTCCGGGAAAAAATATCACGGCAAGTATGTACATTACAATCACTTGTCTCTGGAAGAACTTGCAGATATGGATGATTCCGCTCTTTTAGAATATGCCGACGCAAACGGCATTACTATTGAGAACACAGATTATACTTATGAAGAGATTGCAAAAAGGCTTGCTTTGTTCGGATGTTCTTTGAAACAGCTTAATGCTTTATACGGCGGGCTTCAAATCGGAAGATCTAATCCCATGCAAACTTTAAATATTATTTTCGGCATATATACCGAAATTACTATGTCTTTCGGAGAGGGCGTGCCAGAACGTCCGGTTGCCGTAATTCAACAAATGAATAAGTTTGGCTTTGGTTCTACGCAGTTGTGGCTGAATCCGGTAAAAAACTGGATTAAATACGGGGTATTTACGGAATCTTATCGTAATTTTATTAAAGATAAAAGAATTTCTTTTTCAGCTAAAATTGATTTAACAATAGGTCTCATAAAATTTCTTCATCCTGTTATGGTGGTTGTATCCACTTTTATTTCGTTGGCAATTGTCCTTCTTTTTCCTCAAGTTTTGCCGTCCGGTATCATTCCTGTCGTTGTTATATCCAGCTTGGCTGAAAATATGCCTAATATAGCCTATTTATTTAAAAATAATAAAGCACATAAACAGAGTATAAAAACTTTTCTATCGAGAGTGGTTTTCTACGGAGGAGTAATTCCTCACTCCATACTGGGCGTGTTATATATACTTTTCGGAGTTAATAAAACATTCAATGCCACTCAAGTCGGATTTGACGATAATAAAAAATTCACCGATGTTATAGGAGATATTTTTAAAACATTGCGAATTCAATTTACCGCGATGTTTGTTTATTTAGGCAGCGTATTGGCTATTGTTACAGCACATTCATTGTTCTCATCTCCTTTACTAAGCGTGTCTCGTATAATTATAGGGCTTGGATTATGGCTTTCGATATCGTCAATTATAACTCCGATCGCTTTTGAACCTAATATTTTGAATAAATTATTAAGAAAAGGCAGACAAAGCGAACCTGAACTTTCAGAAACTACAACTGCTGAAGATCAAGCAGAGGATGCGCATGTTTCTCCGGATGTGCCGGTCGTAGTCACAGACAGCAGCACTTCCGATTTGGGAAGAATAGCGGCAGATAATGCGTTAAATACGGCAAACCCGGCGCAAAGCGCAAAAACAGCACAAAAGATAGCAGTAAGGCTGGTAAGTTCAAAAGAAAGAGAGGCCTTGAAATCGGAAGAAATAAAACTTGAAGAAAATCTTGTAATAGCGGAAAGCATAGAACAGGCAATGGCGTTAAAGTCGCAGGGGTTTAACGTTGCGGTTATAGACGGAATTGAAATGTCCGGTATAACTTTCGGAGGGATCGTATTGACCGATGCGGAAGACAGAAAAATAGGAAAAGCGAAAGTGTCGGAAGACGAAAGCGGTATAATCCATTTTGAAATCCGTTCAAGAAACGGGAACGTTTCATTGGAAGAAGTAAAGGCATCTATAGAGAAAACGGTGTCCGAAGGAATGGCGTACGATATGTTGAAATCAAAGGGCATCGTGCGGGTAGTTGCTGCGGAAAACGCGCAAACCTTTCAGGATGTGCTCGGCAGAATGAGGAACATAGAGAGAGACAGAAGAAACCGTAAAACAAAAGAGGCGGTTCTGTATATAAACGGGAGAAATATTTCAGGCAGTTTTGAAACGTTTTGCAGTGAAAACTACAAAATAAATAATATAGGCGTATATGTTATAGACGCCGTGCAGAAACAAAATAATGAAGAAGCGATAAGCCGCCTGCAGGAAAAAGGAGTAAGATTTGTAGTGTTGAAACCTGCTGAAGAAGTCAGCGAAAGTATGGGATTCGAGCTTGACGGAGCAATGATAGACGCGCAGGGAGCGAGCGGTTTTGATGAGATGGTTGAGCTTATGAGAAAGCTGCAGGCGGCCAAGAGCAGAGCGAAAAACGGGATGGATTTAAGGATAACGGTAAAATTCAATGAAGAAACTATTGAGAAGCTTATTAACGGAGAAGGAGATTTTGGGAAATTTAATAAAAAGGAATACGAAGGGATAATGATGGCAGCGGGTATCGGATTGATTGGAAACGCCGCGGGTAAAAAGTTAGGCAAAATTGAAGTAATAGTGGACGGTTTAATAGAAGATAAACTGCTGGAAGACGTCAATATTCTGGCGATAGGAGCAGAGAGAGAAGAGGTATTCCAAAACCAAATTACCGTAGGGCAAAGAGAGAGCGCGAAAAGCGTAAAAGAGAAGTTTGAGCAGGGCGAAAAAGCGGCGTGGGGAAACAAGTTTGACGATATTGCGGATATATTTGCGTTAGAGGAAATAATAACAACATTGACGCCGGAAGATGAAAACCTTAAAGCAAAGATAGATGAATTTGCGGGAAGGGCAAACAACGGCTTGAGTACGGAAGC
>JAISVH010000068.1 GCA_031271685.1 Eubacterium sp.
AAAGAAGGTTATGATTTTAACGGGTGGGACACTTTAACTAATATAACTTCTGATATGACGCAGACGGCAAGTTATTCGCTCAAATCCTTTACAGTTATGTTTCTTGACCATAGAGGCAACCGTATCGGCAACCCGCAAACCGTAGGGTATAAGCAGGCGGCAATCCCGCCCGAACCGCAAAATATCCCCAACGGCTACAGCTTTGTCAAGTGGGATAATCCAAATTACAATGAGGTCGTAAGCGATATGACCGTCAGACAGGTAATCGCATGGGAAAACCCCGATTTCCTTGTGGCGACAAGCATTGAATCCCTGACCCGAAACGAAGCGGGGGACGGCTATAACGTGACTGTCAAAATAAAAGGACATCCCACTAAAAACGCAAGCGGGAAAATAATAGCTTCGCTGAAAACGGGTGACGCGGGACTGTTATCAGAAAAAATGGTGTCCGCATCTGTTGAAAACTTCACAAAATCGGCACAGCCGGGCAATCCTGACGATGATTTGATTGAAAATATATTTGTTCCGTACAGAGGGATTATAACCAAAGCCGAGGTTGAAGTGGTCGGAGTGCTTACTGACGCCAATACCGGTGTTTCCGATAAAACCGGCGCGCCTATCGCCGCCAAAGCGGTAATAACCATTGATTTGAATGACCAGTGGAGCGACTGGCAAACGCAAGACCCCGGAACCAATCATGAATTTGTTGAAGGACCGGTAACCCGATGGCATGAAAAAACGAGGGAAGTAAAAACAAGCACGACCGCTTCATTAACAGGATATGATCTTTATGATACTGTTAAAGACGTGTCCGCATGGAGCGCTTGGAGTAGAACAAATCCCGCAAGCGCCGCAAACCGTGAAATAGAATCGCGCTGGGTTGCGCCTAAATATAAAACGCAATATAATTATTGGGGATACAGAGCCACTAAAAATGGCGGTAACTTATATCACTTCTGCGATTATTTAGGCAAAAGTATACATGGCGTAACATTTAGCCGCCGGGAAACAGGATGGCAAGACAACACCTTGGCTTTCACGTCAAGATCCGCTCAATACTGTTCGCACTGCGGAAAAACCTCTTACGGTTATTACGGAAATTACTATTACTGGGTAGACACCCGGCAAGTTCAAACCGCAGGCGGATACTACGAATACAGATACCAAGACACGACAACCACGTATTACTTTGAAAAATGGAGCGACTGGTCGGATTGGAATTACAACGGCAGTACTCCCGCTGAAACATCATTTAAAAAAGTACAGACAGAGCAGATTTACCGCTATAAGGATAACTTATCAACACAACAGTTTTATCACTATAAACGCTATAAATATCTGAATATGGGGAACGGCAATTACTATTATACCTACACTCCCGCCATTGTGACCGATACTTTAGGTTATCCCGGCGAGTGGGAATACTACCGTGTTCCCGATGCGGAATTAGCAGTACTGACGGTCGATAACGGGATAACCGTATACAAAACCGATAACGGAGACCAGTGGTATCAAGCCGATGTAAACAATTTAGGCGAATTCACACAATATATTATAAACGAAACCCGCGAAGACGTGAACGGGAAAGAAATATCCATATCAGGCGCGCTTGCATACTCAGCTAATAAAAGCGCGGTCATAATGGTTTATAAGAATTACAATACCGACCCGACCGAAGATCAATTAGAGTACATCGACCATATCACTTTGGGCGCAAACGGCGAATACGCGCTCACATTCCGCCCGAAGGAAGACCCAAGCAGGGAAACGGGAGATTTCGTGGTAGTCGTTGGCGTTGAAGGCGCAGTTGCCCCGGTTTATGTTGAAACGATTTATGCCCCGTTACCCGTTTATGAAGTTTTATTTATAGATGATAACGGCGAAGAAATAGCTAAACAAATGGTTCATAAAGGGCAGGCGGCCGAGCTTCCCGAAGCCATCGCAAAAGAGGGTTATACTTTTATCGGATGGGACAGAGCGGCTACTAATGTTCAGACTGATTTGACCGTTAAGGCCATGTATGAGAAGAACACTTATTCCGTGGTATTTATTGATTGGGATAATGAGTTTTTCGATACAGTGACTTTTGAGCATGGCGACGCGCTAGTATATCCGCAGGAAATTGAGCCTAACGACGGCAGGCTTTTCACTGGATGGAGCAAAACAGACAGCGATGAGACAGTCACAACCGTCACACAAAATATGATAGTGACCGCTAAATATGATTTGGCAAAATACACAGTCACTTTCTTCGACAGTGACGGCATCATTTTGAAAACGCAGGAAGTCACGCACGGCGAAGCCGCCGATTTGCCAACGCAAGCAATTAAGTCTACAGAATTTCAAACGTTTGCTTTTTTGGAGCGAAGGCACGGAATATATAACCGAAGACTTATCCGTCTATCCGGTCATGCGGTATGCGGACGACGTAGCAGACCCGGTGGCTTCAGTGAGCGGAGGAACATATTCTGACGGAACGATTCTAACAGTAACCCTGTCTTGCGCGACGCCCGGCTCAGAAATTTATTACACAACCGACGGAACAGCGCCGGTATACCGCGAAACAGGAGAAGTATTGAGCGGCACACTTTATACAGAACCAATAATTATAACCAAAAGCACCGAACTGTTGTATGTCGCGTTTGCCGGAGGAATGAATCCAAGCGACATTTGGTACGAGGAATATATAATAGGCGAAGATAACCGCTATGCAAGGGGAGACTGCAACGGCGACGGGGACATCAACGCTTCTGACTTAACCTATTTGAAGCTTTACTTTGTCGGGCGCGACGGTTATTACAAAAATGCCGCTATGGACTGTAACCGCGACAACCGGATTGATATTGCCGATATGTCGTATATGAAACGCTATCTAGTAAGAAAACCGGGGTTTGTTTTGGGGGACACGGTGTAGCGTAAATATTAAAGTTGAGAAACTCGCCGGGATTTCGGTGAGTTTCTCTATTTTTATAAAACCCATTCGGCGCAGGGTTCTGATTATTCGTGGTTGGTGCAGAAGGTCTTTATTTAACCTTTGGCGGGCTTTTTAATATTTGTTTGTAAAAACACCTTGACAAATGTCATCGGAATTCGACGTTTTCAACATCCATAAATGGATTTTCAAGACCTTTTGCGCGGTTTTTATCCTGACGCATACCTTTGACCTTATAATGGGTGTGTTCGACCTCGCGCAGCAGGCGGTCAACGGCAGCGCGGGCTTGATTACGGGCAGTCTGACCGTGAGCGCGTGACCCGCGCTCGACAACCTTGAGATTACGCTTCAGCCTATGGAGATATGGGAACTGATGGGGCTTTGGCTGGAATCTTTCATTGTCGTACTGTGTCTTACTGCCCTGGCCATTTGCATATTTGTAATAATTTTCGGCCGTATGATTGAAATATACATCACTGTTCCGGTCGCGCCGATCCCCTTTGCCACGATGGCTAACCGCGAGTGGGGGCAAATCGGCAATAATTATCTGAAATCCCTGTTCGCGCTGGCCTTTCAGGGATTTCTCATTATGGTCTGCGTGGCGATTTATGCGGTTTTGGTGCAGAATATCCCGGCAGCGGGCAATGTTCACGGCGCTATATGGGGTTCGGCGGGCTATACAGTTTTGCTCTGCTTCGCTCTTTTCAAGACAGGCAGCCTTGCAAAAAGTCTGTTTCAGGCGCACTGATGTTTGAGCGTATTAAAGTTACATAAATATGCTGCATAGTTCGATGAAAAGCATTAAACTTATATAACATACATCTTGCAGATTATTATGCATTAAATAGACATAAGTATTTTGACAATCGTGTAATAATGATGTATAATAATCTTGCGAGATGGTATATGTGGCAAGAAACCATTGTGAGGGAGGAGAACCAATTGAAATTGAAAAATAATGCGGCAAATATTAAATTCATAGAGGATACATACGGCTCTGGAACATTGTTATCTTTACCTATATCAATTATTATTCTCATTTGTACTACATCACTCAGCGCATATCTATATTTTTGCGTAGACGTAGGAGCAATCAACAATGATCTGCCGATGTGGCTAAACGCAATTTTCTTGTATTATTTTCAAATTCTTGTCTTTTGCATTGGGTTATTATTCTTCTCATTGTTTTTTTACTGCAAGCCAAGACCGGAAAAAGATTATCTAAAAGGATTCAAAATCTTTTTCGTTTTTTCTATGCTATTAGTTTTTTCTGTGCTACTCCTTCCATTTATGATAATAACTAATGTTTTTAACGGAGTCGGTAAATTATTCAAAATAAATAAATTAACAATGGATTTTGTCAAATCATTACTGGTGATGGCCTTATGGCTGATTAGCTTCATCTTTTGTTTGTATATATCTACTTTCTTAATACAAATAGCCATTATTTTTATCAACCTGGCAAGCATACATGAATTGATTAATGGTATCGCCATACTTTACTATGGTATGTTTTTCAGCATATTTATCAGCAACAAGATTGCTAAAATTAGTTATTTGAAGTTTGCAAAGATTAGCGATGATGAAGATGTCAAAAAAGCCAGTCAGCAAATGAGCCTTCTTTGGTGTTATACAATTCTATTCATATCGTTTGCAGCAAAACCGCTTAATTTCAACAACGAAGTAGCAAAAGCGTTTTTTGATGCGTTATTTTACAGCTCCGCGACAATCACATTGTTGTCAAAAATTGTTGAAATGAGGGCAAAACAAACATAAGCAATATTAACCGCGAGGTGATTTATATGGCAAAGCACAAACGAGTCTGGAATCAATCCATATTCAACAAATATATTAGCGAAGGTCGTGGGCAAGGGAGCGGAGCAGCGTATAAGCCGTGGATTCATATACAGGACTTTCCGTCGCTGGGCATGGTTTCGCGGGTTTCGGGCGCTACAACAGGCCGCACTCATCATTTGATGTCAAACCTCGAACTTGCCCTGTTCTACCTGCTCGACTGGTCGGACGATGTTATGGATATTCGCGAACAATATCCGCTTGTCGATTTGTCACAAGCGATTGAGATCGCGGAAAACGCAAACATCAGGTATCCATATGATCCGAAAAGCGGCTTCCCTTATGTTTTGACGAGCGATTTTTACATTGATACCAATCAAGGTTTGATGGTCATGTCGGTTAAGCCGTCGGCAGAGCTTGGGAAGTCGCGGGTTCGCGAAAAGCTGGAAGTTGAGCGTCGTTACTGGTCTATACGCGGAGTTCAGTGGAGCATTATGATAGAAAACGAGATAAATCGTACAAAAGCAAATAACATTGAATGGCTGGCTCAGGCAAAAGATTTAACGATTTTCGGGTTGTCAAAAGAAATGCTTGAACTTTGCTGCGAATACTTTTTGGAATCGTATTACAGTCTTTCCGCCCCTATTGCGGCTTTGTTCAAGGCGGTCGAAAGCACATTTGCGTTGGTCGCAGGAATGGGACTGAACATCTACAAACACTTGGTTTATTGGAAACGAATAGCTTTTAATGCCAGTGAAAAAATAGATTTCGCAGATTTCTGTTTCAGTCCACCCCACTCTTTGTCGGGGGCGTGATGTGAACATTAGCGTAAATGCGGTTTTGTCCGACACAACAACGGGGGCGTAATACCTGATTCTTTGGATTTCTGCGGATAGTAGTTATGGGTATTGGTATAATCTTACAAGCACTTCAAGAACCCCCACAAAATTTATGGTCGCGGATGCCGACGCAAGTATTGCTGCCGGGAAATACGAAATAGACATTTTTTCAATTCAACAACGCCCCGAAGAAACTCTCAGCATAAAAGAACGTGAGTGACGTGACAAAAATTGGGGCTTGATACATTTGATTGTTAATAACGAACCTGCAATATACGAAAAGCATAGGCGCCTTCAGTTGCTTCAGAGCGTTTCAGAGAGAAGCGGAGTCAAAGTGAACAACATCTATATATTGTTAGACAGATACTGGCGCTCCGGCAAAAGCAAGAACGGCTTGTTGCCATTGTATTCAAACTGCGGTGCAAAGGGCAAATCAAGAAAAAATTGTGTATAAAAACCCGGGATAAAATCACAGAGTGGCAAGCCCTTATCAGACGCAGACTGTTTAAACTTTGAACGCACTGTACAAAAGTATTACTTGACACGGCAAAAAAGAAGCTTGAAATCAACTTATGAGAAATTGTTGCAGGACTTTTATGCGCAAAAAACAGATGAGGGCAAACTGAAATTGCTTGCTCCATCTGAAATTCCGACATTCTGGCAGTTTCAATATTGGTATTACAAAAATGTAAATATAGTCGATGAAAAGAGGAAACGCGACGGGGATAGAGCGTTTGAGCTAAACAACCGTGCCGTTCTCGGCAAGTCCGACTATTGTCTGATGGGGCCGGGCGCACAGTTTCAGGTTGACGCAACCATCGGGGATATATATTTGGTGTCGCAGTTCAACCGTTCCAATATTATCGGGCGCCCTGTGCTGTATTTCATCATAGACGCTTTCAGCCGGATGGTGGTTGGTATGAGCGTCGGGCTTGAAGGACCGAGTTGGAGTGCGTTAGCGTCGGCGATAATCAACGTGGCGACAGATAAGGTCGCGTTCTGCCGGCAATACGGCGTGGAAATCTCTGAATGCGACTGGCCGTGCCGCTGACCACCGTTACCACCGCGCAGGGCGGCGCAAACGCCGCGCCAAAATCCACAGAGCCGACAGCGCAGGCTAACCACATACTCGCGCAGAAAACCGCAAACACGCCGCACGGCGGCGGGACGGAGGGCAGGACGAACGGCGTCAACGCGGCGAACCACACCAGTTAAAGACCGTTGGCGTTTTACAACAACGGCGCGCTTATACACCCTATCGGGTGTGCGCGGCCTGCTGGCGGCATTTTGCGCCTGTCGGTACAAAAGGAACGGCGGGGGAAACCGCGTTTCCCCCGCACCCCCATTGCACACAAGGCGGCTGTAGGTATTGCCCGATACCTACAGCCGCCTTGTCGTTGGGGAACGACGAAGAAGGGAGCGTATCAATGGCAAATTACCATTTAAGTATCAAGATATTCAGCAGAGGCAAGAGCGCGTCCGCCGTAGCTAAAGCGGCGTACCGCGCCGGAGAAAAGCTGCGGGAAGTGAGGAAAGGTGAAACCCACGACTACAGCCGCAAGCGCGGCGTAGTCCATACCGAGATTCTGCTGCCCGACCATGCGCTGGAGGCATACGCAGACCGTGAGATTTTGTGGAACGCCGTAGAGAAATCCGAAACCGCGAAAAACGCGCAGCTTGCGAGGGAGGTCGAAATATCCCTGCCTGCCGAACTAACGATGGAGCAAAATATCGCCCTCGCCCGTGAGTTTGTAAATCGGAATTTTGTCTGCGCCGGTATGTGCGTTCTGCGTCCATGAAGCCGAAAAGGGCAAGCCTCACGCGCATATCATGCTCACCCTGCGCCCGATTGACGAGGACGGCGAATGGGGCGCGAAATCACGGAAAGAGTATATCCTCGACAGGTGCGGGGAGCGAATCAAGCTGCCGAGCGGCGAGTTTAAGACCCGCAAGATTAACGCTGTAGACTGGAACGAGCATACTAAAGCCGAGGAATGGCGGGCGGCTTGGGGAGCAATGCAAAACGCCGCTTTGGAGTTTCACGGAGCGGCGGCGCGGGTAGACCACAGGAGCTACAAGCGGCAGGGCGTTCAGAAAATCCCGCAAGTCCGTATGGGCGTCACCGCTACGCAGATGGCGCGGCGCGGTACGCCGACGTTGACAGGTACTACAAGCTACGCGAGGATATTAAGAACGCCGAAAATATCCGGCACGGCGCGGAGAACCACATGCGGGAAATCACGCCGGAGCGCAATAGAAGTTATGACAGAGAGTTATGACGGATTTGTCGCATAATACGCATACCGGCTGAAAATCCATATGTAACCGTCAAGGCTGGATATAACTTTCAGCCGGTATTATTTTATTGGTTAAAGCTGAAGCACTTGTACTTTACCTTTTCCGCTGTCGCGCATTGTCGGTAAAAGTATTTCCTTATGCAGACACCGCAGCTTTTTTAACTTTTTATCGCGCAGAGGTTAATTCTGTGCCGAAAAATCTTGTTCCTTTTCTAACTGTCTAAAAAAGTCCGTTGCTAACAGCCCGATAACACAAACAATTATGCCTGTAGGAATAAGTACAAGGTAAACTTCGTTACTAAATCCGTCAAAAAGAAATCCGTATGCAATCTGCCCTAACGGTTGAACGCACATGGTAACGGTGACGGTATACGCCATAACCTTTCCAATCAGATGACCGGGCGTTTTTTGCTGAATAAGCGAAACCGCAAAAATGGAGAAAATACTAATTGCAATCTGTACGCCGCAAAGCGCCATGATACTGATTATATATCTTACAACCGTACCGGCAGGAAGAAGAAAAATAACCCCGGCCGGAATGATGAACGCCCCAAAAGCCGCGAATATAACTGACAGCTTGCGCGTTTTTAATTTTCCTGTAAGAAGCCCGGCGGCAACGCTCCCAAGAATGGTGGCAATCGCCAATGCTCCTTCCGCCGCGCCATAATATGTCGAACTCAGTCCGAGAACGGTACGCACAATATAGGGGAATCCCACCATGACTATACCCATGACAAAAAAGCGGGAAATGGAGGCCAAAAGCAGCATTTTCAAAATACTCGGTTGTTCTTTTCCGATAAAACGCACACTTTCAGAAAAATCATGCTTAATGGTGGATAAGATATTCCCGGTGTTTTGGGCGTGCGGATTATCCAGTTTAATAAAACACTCAAATAATGCGGTGATAAAGAAACAGGCTATACTGGCGTACATAACAGGCTTTAAGCCAAACGCGGCATAAAGCGCGCCACCAAGTATCGGCCCGACAAAATAAGATATTGACGCGACTTGATTGATAACGGCGTTCCCTTTGATAATGTTCTCGCCCGTCAGCATTTGCGGTACGCATGACTGCACCGTCGGCGTTTCAAACGCGCCCAAAATGGACAGTATCACAAGCAGCACGGTAATTATGGCAATGTCATTGCCGGGGGAAAACAAGAGCGCGGCGCACAAAACGGATATGCCCGTTAAAGCGTCTAACGCGATCATGATATTTCTTCTGTTTGTCCTGTCCGCAAGAATACCGCCAAAAGGCGAGAGTAAAATCGTCGGAATGGCTGCGGCGGATAAAATCCCGGCAAATACAGCCGCCGAGCCTGTCACGTCCAAAATATACATAGATAATGCGAGCCGTAAGATAAAGTTGCCGAACAGAGAGCTTACCTGCCCAAAGACAAGAAGTGTGAAATTTTTGATGAACAGTTTTTGAGCCATTGAGCTGACCTCCTTATATTTTTAATACCTACCGAATGAATGTATATGGCTAAAATAAAACTGCCTTTTATTAGGCGGGGCAATTTTACTGCTTGGGTGAGAGTTCTGCCAGTTGTTTTTCCGTCAATGCTTTCATTTCATCACTAAACATCGGCAATCCCATTTTATCAAGCATTTCCACCATAAAGCTAAACTTGTGATGAAGTTCCTCGGCGGTAGCCGGATATACAGACGGTAAAAGCCAAAAATTGAGCAACGGCAAAAGTTCGGCCAGTTCCTTTGCGTATTCGGTCTTAATAGAACCGTCCTGCCGCCCTTCTTCCAACAAAACAAACCATAACGGCGTTAGTATACGCAAGTTTGCTTCAATCGCCGCCGCCAAAATGCGTGGATTTTTAAGGATTGGCAGCGCTTGTTTGTTAAAATTTGCGCGGGTTGCATCGGACTGATTGAGCGAAAGCATTTCCCGGATTTTCTGCAAACCATTTAAGTCGGCGCGTCCTTTTACCGCTTCAAATGGATTGTTTTCAAAAAATAAGCTGTTGCCCAACGCATGCATGATTTCTTCTTTGGACTTAAAATGATGATAGATTGCGCCTTTGGTAAGCCCTCCGAGTTCGTTGACAATATCTTGAATTGTCGTATCATCATAACCCTTCGTCAGAAATAATCTCTTTGATACTTCTAATATCTTATCTACGGTAACTTCTGGGTATTTATTCCGTGCCATTCTTTTCCTCCTTTCAAACTTACATTCTCTTGGTATGTATTAATTATAGCAGACAGGTTCGAGTATGTCAATATACATACCGAAGGTATTTATACTTTTTTTGAAAAACATCTTGCAAGGAATATGAATTGAACTAACTGCGAGTATAGGAACAGCAAATGCTTCTTAAACACAGAAGATATAAATGCCGTGACCGCAACATTTATACATGTGCTGATAAGGTGGGGGTTTCTCCATAGAAATCACGGGAACTTTCCTGGTCAAAAAAGTTCCTCTTGACAATAACCCAAACGGTCTGTTCCTCGGAACACCGGGTTCGGGAAAATCCTTCAGCGCCAAGCGCGAAATAGTCAACGTATTCCTTATGACCGGCGACGACATAATCATATCCGACCCCGAAGGAGAGTATCACCCGCTTGTAAAACGGCTCGGCGGTCAGGTAATCAGGCTGTCGCCCGTTTCGGCGCAGTATGTGAACCCGATGGACATCAACCCCGATTACGCCGACGACGAGGATCCGCTGACCTTAAAATCTGACTTTATCCTTTCCCTTTGTGAGCTTATCGTGGGCTGCAAGGAAGGGCTTCAGCCTGTGGAACGGACGGTAATCGACCGCTGCGTGCGGCTGGTCTACCGCGATTATTTAACTAATCCCGATCCGGCGCGTATGCCTGTACTTGAGGATTTATACAATCTTCTTCGCAAGCAGACCGAACCGGAGGCGCAGCATATAGCAATTTCCCTTGAAATCTACGTCACCGGCAGCCTGAACGTGTTCAATCACCGAACCAATGTGGATATAAATAACCGCGGGTCTGCTTTGACATTAATACAGATAGAAATTCGGCAATTCAAGAAAGTGTAGACGGTGACAAACGATTATGCCGAACGCTTCAAAAAATATGAGACCGTAAGCATAATCACGAGAGAGCTGCTTGTGGATTTGGTTGACAAAATTGTTGTTGATAAAATCAAAAATCCCAATGGTAACAGGAAACAGCAGCCGAAGCATATCAAGGTCATCTTCAAGTTTGCCGATGAACATAAGGCGCTGCTTTCGTTTATAAACGAGAATGTGAAGCAGTATGACAAGGTTAATTTGATTGAAATGTGAAAGCGGTTTGTCATAAAGGCGTTATTCAAAATAATTTCGCCTTTATGGACAAAAATTGAAGATGTATGCGGTTCTCCCTTTATGGATAATTTTCTATTGAGTTAATGTGGGCGTGATTGAAATCCTATAGACTTATTGCACAATCTAGACTCGCTCGTCAAAACCGATATATTTTCTGTGTGGAACGACATTTTTATAAGCGGGACGAGTGATTTTGCCCGATACAATCAGTTCCTCTATCCTATGGGCGCACCAACCTGAAATACGCGCAATTGCGAAAATAGGAGTAAATAGTTCTGGAGGCAGATTAAGCATTTTATAAACAAAACCGCTGTAAAAATCAACGTTGGCGCTGACGCCTTTATAAGTTTTGCGTTTATGCCCGATAACCTCCGGCGCGAGCTTTTCAATTTTTGAATAAAGGTGAAATTCTTCTTCAAGGCCTTTTTCTTTTGAAAGAGCTTCAACATAGCTTTTAAATATTTTGGCGCGAGGATCAGAAAGTGAATAAACCGCATGGCCCATACCATAAATAAGCCCGGATTGGTCAAACCCCTTTTTATCTAAAAGATCGGCAAGATACTGTTCGATTTCTTTTGTGTCATCCCAGTTCTTGATTTTTTGCTTTATATCGTCGAACATCTGTGACACTTTAATATTTGCCCCGCCGTGCTTCGGCCCTTTTAGCGAACCTATCGCTGCGGCAATGGCTGAATATGTATCTGTCCCGGACGAGGTAATTACTCTAGTTGAAAAAGTTGAATTATTTCCTCCACCGTGATCCGCATGAACAACAAGGGCTATATCCAAAACTTCGGCCTCGAGAGCGGTGAAATAATGGTCCGGCCTTAGCATATGCAAAATATTTTCAGCGGTAGAAAGATTTTGTTGTGGGGCATGTATAAATAAACTTTCGTTATAATGAAAATGACGCGCGGCGTTATAGCCATAAACGGCAAGTCTTGGAAAAAGTGATATTAACTGTAGCGACTGGCGTAAAACGTTTGGTATAGATACGTCGTCGGCACGATCATCATAAGAGTAAAGGGTCAAAACGCTCCTTGCAAGCGAATTCATCATATCCTTGCTGGGAGCTTTAAGGATAACGTCACGCGTAAAACCGGAAGGCAGATGATTATAATTTGCCAACAACTTATTAAAATCTAAAAGCTCCTGTTTGGTGGGGAGTTCGCCAAAAAGCAGCAAATATGTTACTTCCCCAAAGCCATGGCGGCGCTCGCCAACAAAACCTTTTACTATCTCCTCAATATCATAGCCGTGATAAAAAAGCTGCCCCTCGCACGGTATCATTTCACCGTCGTCAATAGTATATGCTTTGACCTCGGCAATTTTTGTCAGACCGGCAAGCACTCCCTTCCCACTTATATCACGAAGGCCACGCTTTACTTCAAATTTTGTATATAAACTGGGGTCGATAACTAGAGTATCCTGAGCTTTTTTAGATAATTTAATTATATCATCATTAATCTTTGAATAATTATTTGTGCTTGCAGCCATATTTTTCTTCCTTCCTTTTTCATTTTAGTATAACATAAATTCCGAATAAATGCAATAGTGACGGTGTTAATAAAATTTTTATTATTTTTAACCGCATATTTTAGTTGCATTTTTTAAAATAATTTGATATAATTATAAGGTAATTCTAAAGATACACCTTATGACTCCGGCGTGTACGGCAACTCAACTTAGAAAACATCTGAAAACAAACGCAAAAGCTTGAGCAGTAAAAGTGGTTTTGCGGATTTTTTTTGATTAAATTTTCAAGTCGATTTGAAGTAAAGCGCGCTATCGTTTTTTGGTTCGTGAATATCAGGCGAAAAAATGTCTGATAGTTATGAATAGAAAATATACAAGCGTCTTGTGCGCCGCTTTCAGCGGAGAGCGTAAAGATGGAATACAATTCTATGTCTACGCAATTTGCTATAATGTCATTACTATGCAAAGAGAGGGCAAAATATGGCTGTAAACATCGTTATCGGAACGCAATGGGGAGACGAAGGCAAGGGAAAGGTAATTGACGTATATGCCGGCAGAGCAGATGTGGTTGTGCGCTCACAAGGAGGCAATAACGCCGGACATACGGTAGTCTTAGGCGAGGAAACTTATAAACTCAACCTTATCCCTTCCGGCATACTTCATAAAAACGCTCTCTGCCTGATCGGGGCGGGAGTGGTTATCAACCCAAAAACAATACTCAAAGAAATTGACGAACTTGAGAAAAGAGGCATCACCTGCGATAATTTGAGAATTGACCCAAGGGCGCATGTTGTTATGCCGTGGCACGTTGAATTAGACGGACTTTCTGAAAAATTCAGAGGCGAAATGGATATCGGAACGACGCGGCGCGGCATCGGACCTTGTTATACCGATAAATATGAGCGCAGTGGGATAAGGATCTATGACCTTATACATACCGAACTTTTTGAGCGAAAAGCGAAACAGTCCGGAAAACTAAAAAATAAAATCATCACCGCCGTATATGAAGGACAGGCATTGGATTTAAACTCTGTAATCGAAGAGTATAAAAGTTACGGAATCAGGCTTTCAAAATATGTCGGCGATGTTTCGGTGCTGATCCATAAAGCCTATCTTGAAGGTAAAAACATAATGTTTGAGGGAGCGCAGGCCACCTTGCTAGATATTGACTTCGGCACTTATCCGTATGTTACCTCGTCGCATCCGCTATCGGCGGGGGTTTTTGTGGGCGCGGGAGCAGGCCCGAAAATGGCTGATGATATTATCGGAGTTGCAAAGGCTTATACCACAAGAGTGGGTAAAGGTCCTTTCCCAACAGAACTTTTTACAGATATTGGTGATTATATTCGTGTTAAAGGCGGAGAATACGGTACTACCACCGGCAGGGCGCGCAGGATCGGTTGGTTTGATTCGTTGATTGTGCGGCATAGCGTAAGGGTAAATGGGCTAACCAAGCTTTGTATAAACAAACTTGATACGCTTTGCGGACTTAAGCAGCTTATGATATGCACAGCCTATAAAAAGCCAGACGGTACGATAATAGATGATTTCCCTCCGGTACTTGAGGAGCTAGCCGATTGTGAGCCTGTTTATGAAACACATGAAGGCTTTGATGAAAATATCTGCCAGTGTAAATCTTTTGAGCAGCTACCCGCTTCATGTAAAAGATATATTGACAGGCTCGAATCGCTTTGCGACTGTAAAATTGCTATTATCGGAGTTGGGCCTGAAAGGACCCAGATTATTGAAAGATGAAAATTTTGTTTATAGGAGATGTTGTCGGACAATATGCCGCCAAAAAATTGGCGGAGTTTTTGCCGGGCTTTAAACGTAAGAACAATATTGACATAACGGTTATAAACGGTGAAAACAGCGCAAACGGTAACGGAATTACTCCTTTTTCGGCAAATATACTCTTACCGGTATCTGACGTCATTACTACCGGAAATCACTGCTTTAAGCGCGTTGAAATGAATAGCATGTATGACGAGAATGATAGGATAATAAGACCGCATAATTTGGGAGAAGGAGTTCGCGGCAAAGGATATTCGATTTTGGATTTCGGAAAACACAAGTTTGTGGTAATAAACCTTATGGGATCGGCATTTATGCAGCCTTGTGACAATCCGTTTAAAGCTATAATTGAACTGCTTTCAAAATTGGATACGCCAAATATTATTGTAGATTTTCATGCTGAAGCAACCGGTGAAAAAAAAGCCATGCTTTATATGCTAGCATCAAAAGTAAGCGCGGTATTGGGGACACATACCCATGTTCAAACCGCGGACGAGCAAATTTTTGACGACCACACAGCTTATATAACTGATGTAGGGATGACCGGAAGCCATGACTCGATTATTGGGGCCGAAAAAGAAGGGTTGGTCAACCGATTTCTGAATTATGTACCAACCAGGCATATAGAGGCGTCCGGAAATATTCAAATAAATGCCGTAATGCTTGAGGTTATTCCTGAAACAGGAAAGGCCTCAAGCATATCACGGATAATGAATTTAATTTAAGACAACACCACACAACTCACACTTAACGGCTTGGCGCACAAATCACTTGCGTATTTCTTGCCAAACTTCGTTAATTTTGCCTTAAATATCAA
>JAISVH010000102.1 GCA_031271685.1 Eubacterium sp.
TAGCTGAGCTGTATTGCCTTAACTATAGTCAGCATGTATGATCGTTTAACTTTAAATTTATCAAATTTAAAGTTAAACGATCATAACCCATCGCCTAAGAGGAGGGGACACGAACGCGGTTATAATATTTTTAATGTTGAAGATTTGGGAAAAATGACTAAAATTATTGACAAAACTTTTTTTTGATGTTATAATATTAAAAAATATTGCGGGTATGGTTTAATGGCAAAACATCAGCTTCCCAAGCTGAGGACACGGGTTCGATTCCCGTTATCCGCTCCATCATTTCTTCCCGCTAAACCGTATGAACACTGGGTTTGCGGGGTTTGTTTTTTTGATGTTAGGATATGTGATGCAGAATGAGTGCTTGATATCATTTTATAGTTGGTCAGTTTAAAAACCCTTTAGGGATTTTAAATTGACTGACTATATAAGCTCTGCATTATTCCCGTCATACGAAGAACCAAAATGGCCAAAATCGCCAGATTCGCGAGGACGGAGCCAAAAATAATCGCAAAAGGGAACGTAAAAATTTTATAACCCGCTTTGTTGTAACTCGCCCGAAGTCGTTTGCCGCGATACCTAATTGCAGACATGACCGTTATGACCGTCAACGCGAATTGAACCGTTATGCTCACGATCCTCAATTCGGCGGGCAATTCATAATTGGACCAACAAAAATAGTTGAATAAAGACGCCGCTCCGGTCAATAACGCAAGCACTAACATAAAATCACTCTCCGCTTAAATATTGCCTGAATTTATTGCTGTTCCAAGCTTTTGTGCGATGTTATAGCGGGTCAGTTTAAAAACTTTAAATGCGTTTTTAAAAATGCTATAACCGCGTTCAAGTCCCACGCCGCTTTCGTTATTCGTTTTGCGGGGGGGTCATGCACGAAAAAACAAAAACCCATCATTTAGGTGGGTTTTTTATTAATCAGATAAAAAGCCGTTTATTAATCTGAAGCGTATGGAATAAGTGCAACCTGTCTTGCCTTTTTTATCGCCGATGTAAGCTCCCTTTGGTGGTAGGCGCAAGCCCCCGTAACCCTTCGTGGTAAAATCTTTGAACGCTCGGTCATGCATTTTTTTAGTCTGCTTACATCTTTATAATCAATAAACTCGGCACGGTCAACACAAAACTGACACACCTTTTTGCGTGCTCTTTTCATGGGTCTGCCGCCTTTATCGAACGGCTCTTTCCTTTCGGCCATTATATTTACTCCTCTCATTAATTTTAAATGTTATAACATATCTGTTAAAACGGATAGTCATCGTCTGTATCGCTCATATCTACAAAATCCTGCGGTTCACCGCTAGACATAACGGGCGGCACCGAAACAGCTTCAGCCGGATGAGGGCCACCCGGATAGCTTGTCTGATAGCCGCTTTGATTTTGATATGAGCCGGCGGAATTAAACGAAGCTTTAGGCTCACCCGTAAAGCTTGCGTTGTCAACTACAATCTCAGTGACATTTCTGGTCTGATTGTTTTTGTCAACATACTGTCTTGTTTGCAGTTCGCCGTCAATCAATATCATACGTCCCTTGCCAAAATAACGGCTGATAAATTCGGCGGTTTGTCTCCATGAAACGACATCAAAAAAATCGGTTTTGCGTTCCTCTCCTTTTGCCGCAAAGCTACGGTCAACGGCAATGCGGAAAGATAACACCGAAACCCCGTTGGGAGTGGTTTTTAACTCAAGGTCGTGACAAATTCGCCCCATTAAAATAACTTTGTTATACATAAGCTGTCCCCCGCTTTATTTGCGAAGCGTCGTTAACGAACGCAAAACACCGTCGGTTATATTGATAACACGCTCAAATTCCTGAGGGAAATCCGGCTTACAGTTAAAGCAATAAACCACATAATAACCGTCATCTTCATAATTGATGGGATATGCAAGCCTACGCTTGCCCCACTCATCAACACTTACGAGTTCCGCACCGTTTTTTATAAGGTCGGAAAATTTTTCAACTAAACCTTTAACGTTTTCATCGCCGTTGGCGAGAGAAAAGATAACCACAGCCTCATATTTTTCACTGGTTTTTGCCATTATTATACCTCCTTTTAGACTAATGTCCCACAGATTAGCTGTGAGCAAGGATAGCCGGCTAAATTTTGCCTGCATCTCATAGCACAACTTTACTCGAAAATAAACCGATAAAAACTTCATAAAATCTTTTTTATCAAAGATTTTACACTATTTTTCGGCCGTTTTCAAAAGTTAATTGACTATAACATTTTATCACATTTAAAATAAGTTGTCAATGAAATTATCAAATTTTTACTGAAAAATTCCGGCAAGTATTTCAAATCCGCGTTCGGGAGACTCCACAAACATAACCGAGGCCTCCATGGGGCAAAGCCCCTCGCCGCTTCGATTTTTAATGAATTGTGTTTTTTCATCGAACACAACATATATATTGTGCTTTTTAAGCGTCTCAAGAGCCGGTTCACTTATTATGCCCGCATAAATCTCCGAGACTCTGCCATAAGCAAAAAGTAGCGCCGCGGCCTTTCCGATCACCCTGTCGCTGACTGAAGCCCTTTCAAGCAGAGACTTATCCGTGCGGAGCAAGCTTAATACCGGAGCAATGCCGTGAAGCTCTGACGTAAAAGTTTTTTTTTCGTTTATCGCGGCAAGGGTTAAATTATTATCAAGCATTATTGCCTTAGCTTTTTCTAAATGCTTTGTCAACAATACCTCCCCTTTCTAATATGTATATTATAGGCGGGATTACCGCGATTTGCAGAATTATACCATATATACCGGTAATTGTGGCGTTTACCATAGCTATCACTCCCGCACCCGCAACCTTAAACAAAGCGGCGGCGATTACAAGCGAAGCCGCATATACTCCTCTCCCAAAAATCATAGCGGAAATAAGAGAAATAAAAACGCCGCGCTTTTTTACCCCAAACTCGGATTTAATTTTTTCATGAATAAATCCGCTAAAAAATCCATATGCCGCAAGTTCAAAAACCATGAATGGCAGGCGCGCCGCATCCGGCATACCCGTAGTTATAAAGCTTAGAAGAGGAGATAAAACCCCGATCGCCAAGCCGAAAATCGGACCCAGCAAAAAACCTCCCAACAAAACAGGCAGGTGCATCGGCAAAAAAAGCTTGCCAGCCGCTGAACCTCCAATCAAGTGCAGCCCTTGCGGCAATAATATAGCCATAGTGACAAGCAATCCGCCAAAGGTTAATTTCCTGATATTAGTCATAAATGTTATACCAACTCTTCCTCAAATAATTTTCTGAGCAATTTTAAATCTTTTATTATTTCTATGCGCTGAGGGCATATTTTCTCGCATTCGCCGCATTCCCGGCAATTGTGTGGCTTTTTGGATTCCGGCAACTCATTTTTCCATGCCCAAATCGCACCGGATTTGTTGTGATAGATACCGTAATCGTTAAATATCCTGAAGCATCTCTGAATATCTACTCCGGCTGGACACATTTTGCAATATCCGCACTTGGTGCATTGATTATAGCCTCGAGTTTTAAGTTTTTCAGCTGCATCTTCAACGGTATTAAGCTCAATTTCGTTGAGCGGTTTAAAATTATTGAAGGTGTTCAGATTATCTTCTACCTGAGAAAGGTCGGACATTCCGCTGAGTATAAGTTTCGCGTCCGGCAGGCTTGCCGCCCATCTCAAAGCCCAAGAGGCCGTTGACGCTGAAGAATCAATTCGGTGAAAGCCATCTGTTATCTCGGAGGGTAAAGCGGCAAGCCTGCCGCCTTTTACCGGCTCCATAATAAAGACTGGAATTCCCAATTCTCGCGCCAAATTATACCCTTTGATGCCGGCCTGATGCTCTTTGTCCATGTAATTCAGCTGTATTTGGCAGAAATCCCAGTCGCGAAAGCGCAAAATTTTCTCAAACACGGCGTAATGATCGTGAAACGAGAAGCCCAGGTTTTTTATCTTTCCCTGTTTTTTAAGATTTTCAACAAAGTCTACAATACCAAAATCTAGCATTTTTGACCAAGTGTAATCACCTAAAGAGTGAATCAGGTAAAAGTCTATATAATCGGTATTTAACCTTTGCAGCTGGGTTTTGAAAACACTCTCGGCATCTTCGGTTGATTTTATCTGCCAAGCAGGCAGTTTTGTAGCTATATAATAGCTTTCACGCGGATATTTTAGGAGCGCCTCGCCTAAAAAAACTTCGCTTTCACCTTCATGATAGACATATGCGGTGTCAAAGTAATTGACCCCTGATTTATAGGCCTTGTCAATCATTTGTCCTGCGTTCATGCGGTCTATCCTTCCGTTTGCTTCAAGAGGAAACCTCATACAGCCAAAGCCTAACAATGACAGGTTTTCCCCGGTTTTTTCAAGCTTATTGTATCTCATAAAGCATCTCCTTAGTAACATCCAAGTATTAATTCAAAACGAAACTATAGTTAAGGCAATACCGCACAACTCACGCTTAACGGATTGACGCACAAATCACTTGAGTATTCATCGCCAAACTTCGTTAATTTTATTAAATATCAACGGATATTCGCGGTAAAATCGCCGGTTTCTCGTCTGCCTGCGGCAGACAGCAGAAGCGAATACGAAATATTAAACCGTCGAAACACAAACATTTCGTTACGGTTTAATATATACAATTCTTATTTTATAACTTAAACGTCAAAAAGTCAAGCATAAAGGTTTAAATTTGTAAACTTTTTATTATTGGTTTGACAATGCATATCGAATGTTGTATAATGATACATATAAAAATATTAGTATAGATTCAAGATTTTGTTTAAAAACACCAATGATGTTAATCTAAAGTGAGATACTCGTGATTTATAAACGGCAACCTTTAGAAAACAATAAACTTCGCAGGGAGCAGAAAAATGAAAATTTTTAAGCATATACCGGCGATTTTATGCGCTGTATCAATATTATTTTTGATAATCGTTTCATACGCGCAGCCGTCATCCGGGAGATTTTCGCATGTAAGTACTTTTGACACTTCTTATTTATTGGCTCTTTTGTTTGTTATTATCGCAATTTTAATAACTTTTGCCGTAATTATTTTTAAGGAACGGCGAAATTATAAAGAGCACGCTTACAAGCTTGAAAATATTGATCTTTTGACAGGCGAGCGCAACTTGTTCTGCTTTATTAAAGAGGCAGGAGATATCCTTTTTAAAAACAAGCGCAGTGAATACACTGTCATGCAGATAAATATTCGCAACTTTAAATATATCAACGACATCTTCAGCACCTTTGAAGGCGATAAGCTCATTAAAAATATGGCTGAGAATATATCAAAACTATTGACTCCGGGGGAGATACAAGCTCGCACTAACGCAGATAATTTTATAATATTGCTGCATCGCACCGAGTTTGAGCAGCTTCACATATTCTTTAACGAGCTTAAGGTTTTGGTTAGGAAAAGTTGCGGCGTTACTCTTGACGATATTATGGGCGAAATTTATTGCGGCATCTGTATTTTAGAGGATAATACCGATATCAATGACGCTGTTGAATCAGCGCATATCGCTCTTAGGGTCGCTGCGGAAAAAAAGATTAGCAGCGCTTTGTATGATGAACAGATGCGCAGCGATGCGCTTAAAGAGAGTGAAATTGTAAAATCAATGTACGATGCTATGCGTGAGGAGGAGTTTTGCTTTTATCTTCAGCCACAGCATTATCTTTTAGAGCAGGATAAGATTATGAGCGCGGAAGCGTTGGTGCGTTGGCGCAAGCCGGACGGCAGTATAGTCAGCCCCGGAGAATTTATTCCGATTTTTGAAAGAAACGGTTTTATAATTGAGCTTGACCGGTACATATTTGAGCAGGTTTGCAAGTTTATTTCATATTATATAAACGAGGATTGGTTTGAAAATCTGAGAATCGCTGTCAACGTATCAAGAATCGATATTTATAAGCGTGATTTTGTGGAATTTTATAAACAAACGAAAAATAAATACAATATCCCTGACGGAAGGCTAGAGCTTGAATTTACTGAAAGCGTAGCGTTTGAAGATTATGAGACTTTTCAGCGAACGATACATACTTTAAAAGCAAATGGCTTTTATTGCTCTTTAGATGACTTTGGATCGGGCAGCTCATCGCTGAATGTGTTAAAAGAGCTACCGGTAGACGCCCTTAAAATGGATAGAAAATTTTTTATCGGAAGCAAGGGGAACCTGAAACGCAACAATTCGCTTATCGCCTCTGTTATTGCTATGGCAAGGGGATTGGATATGGAGATAGTTGCCGAAGGAATAGAGGATGAGGAACAGATAGAATTTCTCCGAAAAATAGGATGCGGAGTCGTTCAGGGATTTGTTTATTCAAAACCGCTTTGCGTTTCGGATTTTATTGAATACGCCAAAACTTATAGAGGATTCAATAAGACTTTTGATTTGGATTCATCCCTTTGCGCGGCAAATGAAAGTTTGAAATTTATGCCGCAAAAACCCGGAATTGATGATGTGTATCTTAAATATCTCTCAACTCTTAAAAATACCGAGATGATGGTTTGGGAGATAGATCTCAGGCATGATAAAATGAGGGTGGTATCAACCGGGGGCGGCAGGTTTTATCATAAAAATGCCGCGGGAAGATTTTCGGCGGAAATTTGCAGTTTTATGGACTCGCAGGTTAATCCTGAGGACAGACAGGATTTTTTTAAAACAGTATCCTTTGACAATATTATGCTGAGTTTTGAGCGTGGAGACGAAGAGGTTTCGCACGAATATTCCGGTATGGTTTATGACGATAAGATGCTTTGCCTTAAGGAAGAGTACCAAAGGTATATCTTAACATTTTGCCGGATAGGCAACGCAAAAGAAAAGCCGACTATGGCGCTCGCCTTTTTCCGGCGAGCCGAAGCGCGTAAGGGTGAGCCGGTCAAACTTTCGCTTGCCTTAAAAAATTTAAGCGGAACTATTTATGAGGTAAATATCAAATCTCAGCAAATGCAGCTTATACAAAACAACTCGCTCAACGGCAATATTGCCAAGGATACAAATATGGAGAGCAAAGTAATGACTTTTTATAATAAATACATTCATCCTGACGATATAGACACGTTGATAATGTGGAGTTCTACGGAGGGGCTGAATAGTTTTAAGCATTCACCTTCTGAAATCACACGCTGTGAGTTTAGAAAAAAAGGGTTTGGCGACGTTTATGAGTGGTATTGCTCCACTATAATTAAGAACAACGCCGACAGCGATTTGTTTTTGATTTTAACACAGAAAATGTGACCATAGCTTATCAATCTAACTGCGTTTATGTCCCCCGCCTAAGAGGCTCCGCCGCAGATATTTGAAGCAAAAAACGACATGAGTCGCACACTATTTTTTCGTATCCGTTAAAGTGAAATTCTGCACTGTTAAAATTAATTATTATAGGGGGCTTATTCGTCCCCTATGATTTTTTCGATTTATGTTTTTCACAAACTTTATTAGATAAAATAAAATCAATTTGTTAAAAACGCATAAATGTTGTGATGAATTTTTGTGGCTTTTTCAGTTGATATCTTGAAAAATCTGTGATATAATTAAGTGTGTTTATATACATTATAGAAAGGGGGCGAGAGTTTGAACACATATTCTTATGCGGCGACCGATAAAAGCGGACGGACAGTAAAAGGAAAATTGAAGGCGGCTAGTTCTCAGGAGCTTTACGGGCAATTACGTGAAGAAGGGCTTTATTGCTATGAATATCAAGAGTTAGGCGCGAGACGGCTTAAGGCAAAGTATAGGTTCAAAACCAAAGAGCTTGCATTGCTTTGTCGACAGTTATCGGCAATGCTGTCGGCCGGGATAAACGTTGTCAGGGCTATACATATACTTATGTCGCAAGAAGAAAGCGCTAAGGCAAAAGAGGTGCTTCGCGAAATTTATGAAGAAGTTCAGCGCGGGTCGTCTTTTTCTGCTGCGCTTGAAAACAAGGAGGGCGCTTTTCCGCCGCTTTTTGTAAGTATGGTTGCTTCCGGAGAGGCTTCGGGCAATCTTGATATGATAATGGCCAGGGTCTCTGACCACTACGCTAAAGAAAACAAGCTGCAAAACACCATTAAAAAAGCAATGACCTACCCTACTATATTGTTGATAGTTATGGTTATTGTTGTGTTTGTTCTGTTTGGATTTGTAATGCCCACATTTGCGGGCTTGTTCACTAATCCGGAGGCTATTCCTCCGATCACAAGATTCGTTATGGGAATTAGCGACATTTTTATTAACTATTGGTTTTTTCTTATTGCCGGCATAATTTTTTTGATAGTCGGCATTAAGCTGATGCTAAAAATCAAGCCGATACGCTATCTTTTTGATAAGGCAAAATGTAAACTTAAAATGGTGGGCAAACTGGTGACGCAAATTTATCTCGCACGGTTTGCTCGAACGATGGCCAATCTGTTCGCATCCGGCCTTCAAATGGTCGAATGTCTCGAAAAATCAGTCGAAACACTTAATAATTCATATATTTCAAGCTGTTTTGACACGGTTCTCGAAAATGTTAAGAGAGGTGAAAGCGTCTCTGATTCTATAGCTGCGACAGGAGTGTTCGATGCCATGTTCACCTCAACGCTCTATATTGGAGAAGAGTCGGGGCGGCTGGATGAGATACTCGAAAAAAGCGCTGATTTTTATGATGAGGAATCGGATACCGCCGTTACAAACCTTGTCAGCATGATAGAACCAATTATGATCGTTTTTTTAGGGCTTATGGTTATGCTAGTTTTGGCGGGCGTGTTCCCGGCAATGTACGGCTCGATTGAAAATATGGGCATATAGTCTTTTTCTTGTTTTATAGCAAATTGCGTAAACATTGAAGCGAATCCTATGTTCACGCTTGCCGCCAAAAGCGTTGCACTGCGGCAAAGCCGCAGTGCATATAGCATTTTGAAAAACTTAAACGTTTTATTAAAATGCTGTAACCGCGTTCATGCCCCCCGTCTCTTAGGCGGCGGGTTATAATCGTTTAACTTTAAATTTAAAAAATTTAAAGTTAAACGAGGATTGCGCTGTTTGCGAATAGCGCCCGCAACGTGCACGCTGCGGAAACTCTTTTGCTTAAAAAAGACTTAGTATTTTTTTAAGCGAAAGGTATATACATGCTGACGCTTGTTAAAACACGGAAGCGGCTTTGCCGCTGATGTTTGAATAAACATATTTTAAGGGGTATGAATATGCTTTCTATTGATATTACAGACAGCGAAGTGCGCATTATCAGGGTAGCCCTTCAAGGCGAAAAAATCAGAATTTTAAAAGCGTTAACGCGCGATATTACGCCGGGAGTTATAGAAAACGGGCAGATAAACGATTTGTTCATGTTGGCGGGGGAAATAACCGAGCTTTTGGTTAGCGAGAAGATTCCTTTTGAAAAGGCCGTTCTTTGCATAAACGCCGGGGGAATTTTGTATAAGGAAATTTATTTGCCGAAACCGCGGACGATAATTCCTATGCAAATGGAAGATATGATCATGAATGAAATGGGTTTAAGCGATACATATAATATCTCGTATTCTATAGTTGACGAACTGTATGAAGTGGAAACCGGCCGTCAGCTAAAAGTGATCGCTACGGCTTGTCCTCAAAAGATAGTAGATTCGTATATCTTGTTGGCAAAGCAGATTGGATTGCCTCTTTACAGGATGGTGGTTGGCAGCAATATAGTATCTCTGCTAATAGCCAAACGACCGCGAGATGATAATCAGTCACCGTTTTTACTGCTTCAGGTTGATAAAAAATTCATAAATATCAATATTTATGTGGACAACAACCTTGTGTCATCCAGGTATGTACAGGTGGACCTTGAAGACTATGGGGCAAGAACCGCCGATCCGATCAATCTTTGCATTTTTGACAACATATTTCGTTTAATCCACTTCTTCGGCACCGCGCCTGGGACTGAATCAATAAAACATATCGGTTATTTCGGGCATATAGAGAATGTTGATGCGCTTGAAAGCACACTCGCGCAGTTTAATTTGCCGTTTTCAGAGCTTGGGCGGCCATTTGAACTGTCGGCGGCTTTTTCAGGCTTTCCTTTTACCCGTTTCGTCAACTGTGTGGCAGCTTGTTATAAATTGAATAAAATAGAAAATGACGTTGACCTTTTAGATTCAAAAGAGGTAAGGCTGCGGCGTAAGAACAGCGCTTTTTTATTTTTCGCGGGTGCTTCGGCATTGATTTTTGCGTTTATTGTTATCGGGCTGACAATTTATACGGACACATTAGTAAAAAATAAAAACAACGAGCTTTTGGCGGTTCAGCAGCAATATGAAATGCTAGGGCACGAAGAGCTTGTCGCAAAAATCAACGCTATGAAAGCCGCGCTTTCGGTATTTGATGCATATGTGCAAAAGGTGAACTATTCTAAGGCTATCGTTGATTTTCAGTATAAAATGACGCCGGATATTCTCCGAAAAATCAAAGACGCTATGTTTAGCGGCATGGTAATTGAAGGAGATGTTATGGTCGAAGACGAAGATGTGACAGCAACTTTTATCTGCCCGGATAATTCTATGCCGTCGGCCTATGTCGACGCGCTTAGGGAGCAAGGGTATTTTGAAAGCATAGACTATAAAGGATACAGCACCACGGAACAGGGAGACTTCACGTTTAAACTTTATATGAAAATAAAAGGGGGTAATATATTTGAGGCTTAAGTCAGCTGAAAAAACGCTTATAATGATATTAATTATCGGTGTGGTGCTGGGCTTGGGATATTATTTTTTTATAAAGCCCAATATGGAAAAAATGGACCAAACCGAAATTGAAATCGCTGCGGTAAATCTGAAAATTGCCGAAGCTGAAAGCGCGGTAGCCGAAGAAGCACAGGTCAGGGCACAGTATGAAGAGGCTAAAAAAAAGCCGCCCGAAGCCCAAAAGGTGTTTTTCCCTGAGATGGACACTGTAGATGCGGAAAGAACCATAACAAAAATATTGGAAGACAAGGGATATAAGGCTATCGACGGAATCGCTGTCAGCAGTATGCAGCCGGTGACGCTTACTGTCGCGGCCCCGCAAGAGGAAAGCAACATTACATATGAAATACAGAATTATTCGTTTTTGCAGGGCGTCGCTCAGGCGGATGGTGCCGCGGATTCCAGCGGCGGGGAAGCCATAACTATTGAATCTGCGCAGCAGTACCTAAACGAAGAACATACCAAAGACGAAAAAGCGAAAATGGTCAATGTCATACGTTCTATGCTTTTAGGCCAAACTGCGGAGATCGCGGTAATTAAGGGAGGTTTCTCGCTAGAGCTTGACAACCGTGAATATAAGGCGTTTTTAAATTATCTTAATTCGCTTACGCAGGCCACGGCCGTTACGCGTTGCGAGTTCAGAAACGCTAACCGGGATACTGCAGAAAAACAAATTTATGACTTTTCACTTAACCTATATGTCGTGAGAGAAATGGAAATGGTTGAAGATTTGTTTTAGCATATGAATTTTTTCGGATTTTTATAAAGGAAATATCGCACAGCTCTGGCGTGTAAAGCACGCAGTTGGATTTTTCGTAAAACTAGGCAATTTTGCCGCGAATATTCGTTGATATTTAAGGCAAAATTAACGAAGTTTGGCGAGAAATACGCAAGTGATTTGTGTGTCAAGACGTTAAGCGTGAGTCGTGCGGTGTCGCCTAAAGACTTTTAGATATATATTAGCCCTTCGGAGGGGGCAATAACACATTATGAAAAATTTGACGCTTAAACTTCAAGCCCGCCGGATTTTTAAAAAACAGGGCAGTATAATGATTATTGTTTTGGTCGTTATGGCTTCGCTTTTGGCGCTTGTCACCGGCCTTTTATACACTGTTAAAAGCGAGCGGGCTACTTTGGTCGACGATGTTAGTCAAGAGCAGGTGTATCAGATGACCGCTTCTGCAAATAATCTTGTTTTTGATTATCTTGATATTTATTTTGGAACGGTAAACAGAGAAACAGAGCTTGACGGCATGGGCAACGAATTGATTGATAAAATAGTGGATGTTGGAGAAGAATGGCTGGCCGACGCCGCAAAAAGCGACCCACATGAGTTCGGGTTTGAAGAAAAGCAGTTCACACGCAGGCTTGCCCTTACTGATATTGAGGATGAAGCCGTTTATAAATATATTACAAAAATAGAAATAGCTGATGTCGTTAATGATAACCCCGACGAGCCGGATACAAAGTATTATTATTTTAATGTTATAACAAATGGAGTGTATAAGAATAAACAAAACAGCTGGAACTACGACGATTCTGTAACCATAACACGGCAGCTTATGCTTAAAGAATACAGTAAACCGACCGTAACAAAAACAGACGGCATCGAAGACGATCAAAAATATTATGTTGTCGCGTTCGGAACAACAGGAGGACCTTCTCCCGCAGAGGTCGGCGGGCCAAAAATCAGTCATACTACTTATTTTGGGAACGACGAATCGATTTGGGGCGCAAGCAGCCAATTTAATTCAGCAATGTCTACATTTGGCTCTTTTAGGACTATGGACGGCATGCAGTTCGGAACTACTGATAAAGTTACGCTTAACATAAGAAAGAATTTTATACATCAAAACACGGAGGGAGTTTTCCCAAGGGGCGGAGTGGCAAGGATTGGCGGCTATTTTAAAAATGAGAAGTATACTACCGGGGGAGCCACCGCTAACGACAAAACGGTTCTATATATATTAGGCCAGGAAACGACACTGACATCAGCCAAGAACGACTGGTATGGGAATTATCCGCCTGTCCCCACAGTTTTTGTTCCGGGCGGCGATTGGATGGCGATGCGTGATAACGTTATTGTTTTTTTAAATGGTGATTTTACTTATACGCATTCGTCTCCACCCGGCACCGTATTCTACATTAACGGTAATTTGACCATTCCGCCATATTCCACCGATTTAGACGGTGTTACCTTTTACGTTTCGGGAGACGTGACGGTTGATGTTGAATTCGTTGGGGGTTCGGCTTTTAACAGCTTTACAAACGCTAAAATTTATTTCGGCCGCAATTTAAAATTGCCGAGATTTGAAAAGGCGTTGCAGGATGAAATTGATGTTATTGACGCTTATGATCTTGACGCCAGGTATGGGGAGATTTCATATTCGCAGCAGTTGATATTGCAACAGGCTGAAAAAGATGCTTGCAAGCCAAAATATTATAATTGCATGATGAATTCAAACGTTTTCATTCATGCGGACGGCACAGCGTACGCCGCTTATGAGGAATCTTTAAGCAGCGGCCAGGCTCAAGTGGCTTTTATGTACGGAACAGATGAAGCTTGGCCGTTTGAGCGTGAGGATGATGATTTTGAAGTGTCGCTATTCCCAAACAGGCAGATCAACGGAGAGGATTTTGAAACGGTTCAAGAATGTTTTTACACTTTATGTCAGGAAACAATTGAAAAATCTTTTAGCATAAACGGTGAGCAGGAGTTTGTGGACACCATAAGCGGACGTCTGACGACCGAGCCGCTTAATTCCCGCGATGAACGTAACATTCCGATTTTCTTATCTCGTAAGCTAAGTATCGCGGATATCGTTCTTTCACAAAGCGATACCGCATCGCTAGACCGATTTAGGATCACGGCCGAGCTTACGCGCGAAGCGGGAGCCACTAGCGCCGGATTTAGGTATGAATTTATCGATGCCGTTGAAGATCCTTCGGATTCAGGCATTTTTAAGGCCGAGCCGCGAAGCGATACGGTGACAGCCGCAAAAAACCTTTTAACTTATAGCAGCGGCTATATGGAGGATAGACTTTCTCCAAAAATTTTTCCATCATGGGATATACAAGACATTTTGGTAAACAAAAAGGATTTAAGTGATGAATATGAGTTAACCTTGACAAATGAATATAAAATCGACATAAATCGAAGCTATGCTGATGCGGAGGGAAATAATAACCCAACGATATTTATTTCCGACAGCGGCTATATAAATTCTGTATTAATACAGGATTATAGCATACCTCAGCGAGAAGGCGACACAACCACAATTATCGTAGACACGACAAACGGGCATCCTGATGACCCAACTATGCATAAGGACATATACTTGCGGCTGCTGCCTAATTGTAAGCAGTCTTATAATCCGTGGGAATATGATCCTAATTCGTCTGCTAAAGACACATTTATGTGGAAATATGGCGGACGTAAGCTCAATGTCCTTGTCAGAGGGGCGGGGAGCGCCGTGTTTTTTCTTGACGATAGAAAAGGTGTGAGCGTGGCAAAATATTCGGATATTGATAAGAAAGTGTTTATCGGACATGAAGCGTTTTTTAATGAAATAGGAAATGACTTTTCGGAGGGTGACATAAGTGCAGCAGAGATGCTGAGACAAGAGGTTTCAAAATATATACATGGCGAAACTCTGTGCGACATCGAAGACTGCGTATACTGTCATGATTTAGTTAAGCCGGATAAATCCAATGTTGGCATTGAAATAAGTCCCGGCGCGCATTTGATAAGGCAAGATGGCGATGAAACTTTGGGGAAATGGGGAACAAGGCTTGGCGGGCTTATAGAAAAATATATGAGTTCTTCGGGCGGGTATATAGGTGCTGATAATAACCCGCATCCTTATTTCATTCACAACAATGTTTTTATGGTAAACAATAATGACTATAACAGAAAACCGGTCACCGACACCGGCACCCAGGACGGATATGACGTCAGAAATGTGTTCTTTTATAAAGACACAAAAATGTATGGGTACATCTGGTCTAACTATAGCATAGTTGAGACTAGAGAATATGGCAACTGCTTTATGGCGGGAGGAATAGTCGGCTCAAGCTTTGCGATGAGCAACAGACTGGCCGGGGATTATACTTCGGGGAATTTAGAAGTCGCTCATCTAATGCCTGCGGATTATTACGCACTGACTAAAAAGAAACAAATTTGGCAGCCTGAAAAATACGAGCTTGACGGAATAACAGAACGCGCGGATTATAATCCTCTTACTTATAGTCGGAATGTTGTCGCCTCGCTTTTAGGCGAAGTGTCGTCAAGCGGAGAGGGAGGAATGGCGACTATTACGCTGCCTGGAGGAGCAGAGTCTTCATTCGGCTCGATTGGATTTAGATAATAATAGCATGAAAGGAGACGTGACATGAGCAGGTTTTTAGAGCCCTTACGGAAGAAAAAAGGTTTTTCATTGGTTGAGTGTGTTATGGCGATTGCTTTATTCAGCATAATGTCGCTTATGGTCATGCGCGTTCTTTCGCTTGCTATTGAGCAGAAAAGATATAATGACGGATTGGTCAAGGACACAAATTCGCAGTTGGATCTTATAGCAAAGGGCGAAGAGGGCGTCGTTGGGGAAAAAAGAGGGGCAAACTTACCTTATGATCAAGGATTTGGCGTAAGCTCAGGTTATTTTTCGTCCGCAGCGCAAAGCGCCGGATTTTTGATAGCTAAACCAAATTATGACCTTAGCGGATTTGAGAAAGAGCTGATACGCAATTTTTTAACTTCGGACGATTATAATGAAATGAGCAACACTAAGTTTTATTCAACTCGAAATCTAAGCAGTTCGGGTATGCCTATTACAATTAGTCTTGACAGTTCGGTCGCACTGCCGGAAAAAGTTGATTTGGACCTTAACGGGACGATTTATACTTATGATACTTATGATGAATGCACAGTAAGAGTCACGGACGCATCCGGCACTTCTTCCGGCTTATCGCACATAACGGTTATGAGACTGCCAAAGCTGTATGAATGCGTGTTGTCTGAAATCCAGGCGATCGGATGTTCCGCGCACGTTATCAGCGAAATAGAGGACGAGATATCCGGCGGCAGCAATGATTATATAAGGATAATGCATTTTAACAGCGAGTTCAGTTTAAAGCTTATGTTTTATAGAGACGATACCGTTCCGTACGGAAACGATCTTGTTAGTTTTTTATACGGAACCGGCACACTATATCGGAATGGCGACACTAATAAATATGACAGGCCGAATCCTTAAGTCAACACCGCACGACTCACGCTTAACGGCTTGACGCACAAATCACTTGCGTATTTCTCACCAAATTTCATTAATTTTGCCTTAAATATCAACGGATATTCGCGGCAAAATTGCCTAGTTTGGCGAAAATCCGGCTGCGTGCTTTGCACGCCAGAGCTGTATTGTCTTAACATAACAGGTGGACTATATGAATTTATTTAATATCTTTAAAATCAAGTCAAAAAAAGGTTTTTCTCTCACCGAAGTTTTGGTTGCTACGGCGGTCATAGCCGTGCTTATGACAGCTATGGCGATGCTGCTTTCGTCTGCTCAAGGGATATTTACGTCACTGCGCCGCGACAGTCAGGCCGACGCTGTCACAGCATTGTTAGGAGACTATATTGAGGGCAGGCTTAAAACGGCTAACGAGGTTTATATTTATAACATTAATAAGGATGGGAACGACGAGTCTACTTCATTTTCGGACATGATAAGCGATGATGCTTGGTATTATGACCCTGTAAAATATAAAAATGGCATTATTATAATCAGCAGTTCCGGAGGCAGGATTTATGACAATATGAATATTGTTGACTCTTCGGGGAATGTGGCCGGATTTATAGCTGAAGACAAAAATATAGCTTTTAAAGACGAATTTTATAATAATTGTGAATATCCTGTGAAAATCGAATCGATTTTTGGGGAGAACAGCTACCTGAAAATAACACATACGCCAATGCGCAATGGCGAGAGACTGTCGGCCGAGCGGGTAAAAAGCTTTTTTCTGCTAAACGGCAGAATTATAAACGGAGGCAATTATGACCCATTGGACGCCGATCCGAAATACATATTGATTTATTATAAAAGATATAAGTTTTAAGCGTCATATTTTTAAAAACGACCGGTATGATTCTATTATTTCATTGCCATAGAGATAGCTTATGGCGATACCGATTGAGAGGTATGGACCGAAGCTTATCACGCCTGTCTTTTTAGTTAATTTTATTATTATTCCGGCGGCCGCCCCGGTGATGAACCCGATAAGAGCGGAGGGAACAACCGACCAACCAAGCAAAAAACCGGCGGCGGCCATAAGTTGAACGTCACCTCCCCCCATGGCTCCCAAGAACGAGAGGACGGCAAATGGTGCTGAAATAATAAATAAACCTATTATATGCTCGCTCAATTTTACATTTTGTGACAAGGAAAGAGATACTATAAAAGATATAAGACCTAGCGCGGCGATGATAATACTGCAGTGATATGGGATTTCACCGGTTTTAACGTCTAAAGCGCTTAGTTCAATAAGCACGGCAAACAAAACAAACGCGAACGCCAACCGCGGCCTGAGTCCGAGTGCGCAAAACGCGAAGACAAAACTAAGGCCGGTAACTAATTCCAAAATTGGGTATTGCCAGGAGATCTTGCTTTTACAGCCGCGGCATCTTCCTTTTTGAACAGCGAAGCTAAAAATCGGGATAAGTTCTTTTGCGGTCAAGCTTTTTTGGCATACGGGACAATATGAGCGTCCTTTTAAAAAGCTTTCTTTTTTTGCCATGCGCAGCACCACGACGTTTAAAAAGCTTCCTACAGCCGCTCCAAAAGCAAAGCAAAACATCCCTATTATTATGTTATAGACTTGCAGACTCATTAAAATATCACCTCTTTTTATAGTGAATTTAGCGTTGTTTTTGTTTTTTTCTTAAACGCAATTTGCTATATTACATGCCTTTTTGCCGCCAAACTGCTTTAATTTTTCTTTAAATATCAAGCGACGGGTGATTTTCAATCCCTAACTGACGCTTGTTAAAATACTGGAAGAGGCTTCGACGCAGATATTTGAACCATCTATATAACATAAATATATCACAAATCGGGTTTTAATGCAATGTTTATTATAGTTAATCAGCTTAAAAAACACTGGGAAAAACAATACAAAAGCTTTAGCAAGAGCGATTTTGCAAAAATTTTTAAGGCTGGGTTTTAATTTGATTTACTATAACTTAGGAAAAGAAGGTTAATGCTTTATGAAAAATAACATGCAAGGCGCTCAATCAATAAGGATAGGCGATATCCTACTTGAAAGCGGATTTATAACAGCAGATCAATTGAGCATGGCTCTGCAGAAACAAAAAGACAAAGAAGAAAATCCCAACGGCCTAAAAATAGGCGATTTTTTGCTTAAGCTTGGTTATGTTTCAGAGACTCAATTACTTCACGCGCTTTCAACGCGCCTTAAAGTACCGTTTGTTGATCTTACTACTGCCAAGATCGATGGCGATTCGGCGAAAAAAATCCCTGAGGCACTTGCCAGAAAGCATGTTTGTATCGGGTATAAAATAAATCATGGCAGGCTTTATGTGGCAACTAATGACCCTATTAACTTTTTCATATTTGAAGAATTGAAGATAAGCACAGGGATGGAAATATATCCCATGCTCGCGACGCAGTCTTCGATCATGGATGCCATAAACCGCATTTATACCCAATCGAACGTTTCAGGTGTGGTTGATGATATCAACAAAGAATACCAAGAAGAAAGACACAGAACACAGATACAAACTCAGGTTGAACAGGAAAGTGAAGAGCGCGTTGACAACGCGCCGGTGGTGCGCCTTGTTAACCAGCTTATAGAATCAGCATTCAGGCGTAACGCTTCTGATATACATGTTGAGGCATTTAAGGACAGGACGCGTATACGAATGCGTATTGACGGGGAGTTGATGGAAGTCATGACGGTAAAAATCCAGGCTCACCAGGCGTTGGTAACTCGCCTTAAAATCATGGGCGGCATGAATATAGCCGAGCGCCGAATACCCTTAGACGGGCGCGCCGGGATGGTAGTTGACGGAGTAACCCTTGACATCCGAATTTCCACGATTCCTGCGGTTTATGGAGAAAAGGCGGTGCTGCGTCTTTTATCTACTGCAGACGAAAAGGCGAGGCCTGTAACCGAGCTTGGTATGACGGAATATAACTATGAAATGTTTCGGTCAATAATTAGGTGTCCACATGGCGTTATGTTGGTTACCGGGCCGACAGGTTCCGGAAAATCCACTACACTTTACGCGACGCTAGGGGCGCTTTATACTCCTAAGCTAAACCTTGTAACGGTCGAAGACCCGGTCGAGAAAAAAATGGACGGCATAAATCAGGTTCAGATAAACGTTAAAGCTGGAATGACTTTCGCAGCTGCACTGCGTTCGCTTTTGCGCCAGGATCCGGACGTTATCATGATAGGTGAGATACGCGACGGCGAGACCGCGGACATAGCTATACGAGCAGCTATAACCGGACATCTGGTGCTGTCGACCCTGCACACCAACGATGCCGCGAGCACTATACTGCGCTTAGTCGATATGGGAGTGGCTCCATATATGGTGGCAAGCTCACTTATAGGGGTGGTTGCCCAACGTCTTGTGCGGCTTCTTTGTCCGGTTTGCAGACAGAAGAGAATAATAGATGATCCCGCTGATTTAAGGTTGGTGGGGGTGAATCACCAGGTTGAGGTTTACGACCCGATGCCCGGAGGCTGCCGCGACTGCAGCGCCACCGGATATAAAGGAAGGACGGCCATACATGAAATAATTATTACCAATAATGCGATAAAGGAGATAATATCCGGTGGCGGAACCGCCTCTGAAATCGAGGAAATGGCAATTAAAAACGGAACTAAGCTTCTCCGTCATAATGTGGCCGAAATGGTATTGGCCGGCAGGACGACTATGGACGAATTAGTAAAAGCTACATACACTGTATAACCGCGCCCCCCCTTTTAGGCGGCGAGTTATAATCGCTTAACTTTAATTTTTTTGAATTTAAAGTTAAAAGATTATACACGCTGACTCTTGTAAAAACAATGGAAGCGGCTGCGCCGCAGATGTTTGAATTGACAATTTATAACTTATAATGTATAATTATTTAGACGGGTAACTCTTGTAGTTGGTTAGTTAAAAACGCGGCTTGCAGCCGAAGGCGGCCTTACCTTGCTACATGGTCAGCCGCGCACCTTAAGGTTGCCAATGGGCTTTGCACTATGTTTAAAAACCCTTTAGGGTTTTTAAATTGACTGACTATATCATTGATAGAAAGCCTAAAAAAATTAAGCCAAAAGTTTGTTCGCGGTTTAATGTATACGCTTTTTAGGAAATTATTTTTGCTTATTTTAAAGTTTATTTACTACAGTGTCCGGTATAAGTCAGCCAGTATTGAAATAGGAATTTTATAGTCAATCAATTTTAGAAATCCAATAAAAAACCATGTAAAGACTGCTGTTATAGTCTTTTAACTTAAAATTTGATAAATTTAAAGTTAAACGATTATAACATGTATATGTGAATTATAATAAATTAACTTGAAAATAAGCAAAAATAATTTCCGCAAAATTGCCTTTTATTAAAGCTTTTAAGTTATTATTTTTGATATTTTATAAGTTAATTAACTATAAGTGAATAATATAGAGCGGGTTTTGTTGATTTTTTATATGTTTTCAAGTTGATTTTCTGTATAAATACGGGTGTCGATTAATAAATTATTCTAAGGGAACTCGGTTTATAATGAAGGAAATAGAAATAAATCAAATTTTAGATGAGGCAAGGGAAATGGGGGCTTCTGACCTGCATTTTACCGCGGGATTGCCGCCGACAGTCAGGCTAAACGGAAAAATACAAAAGCTTAAAGGATACCCGGATTGTACGGAGCCTATTATGATATCCGTAATAAATTCTATTACCGCGATAAAACAAAAGCAGGTTATCCAAAAGGGAGACGACGCCGACTTCGCGTATGTAAGCGCTTCAGGCATGCGCCACAGGGTGAATGTTTTCCGCCAACGCGGATATCATGCAATAGCGTTTCGTTTGCTATTGAATGAGATACCTACTCTTTTGGATTTAAATCTGCCCGCGCTTTTAGGAGAGTTCGCAATGGCTCCTCGCGGTTTGGTTTTGGTGACCGGACCGACCGGGTCGGGAAAGTCCACTACGCTTGCGGCTATGGTTGATCACATAAATCGTGTTAAAAATTGCCATATAATCACGATCGAAGACCCGATAGAATATATCCACACTCACAAACAGTCGATGGTAAATCAGCGCGAAATACACTCTGATGTGGATTCGTTCGGCAGCGCGTTGAGAGCTGCGCTTCGAGAGGATCCGGACGTTATATTGGTGGGGGAAATGCGTGACTTTGAAACGATAAATGCCGCTGTGACCGCTGCCGAGACCGGACATCTCGTTCTTTCCACACTGCACACCACCGGTGCGGCTGAAACTCTTAACCGCATAATTGACGTCTATCCTCCGCATTCTCAGGGGCAGTGCCGCGCGCAGCTTGCAAACATCGTAGTGGGCGTAGTTTCGCAAACTCTTATCCCCACAAAAGATGGCAGAAATCGTGTCGCAGCTTTGGAAATAATGGCAATGACTGACGCGATCGCTTCGCTTATCCGCGACGGAAAAACCTATCAGATACCAAATTCCATCTCAACCGGACGCGCTAAAGGAATGTTTACCCTTGACCAAAATTTAGCTCAGCTAACCGCTTTGGGCATTGTCTCGAAGGAGGAGGCGCTTGAGCGGTGTCAGGACAGGAGAGAATATGAGAGAATACTGACGGGTTAACGCTTGGAACTTGTTCGATAGCAGGCAACATGAACATTGGAGGAGAAATTTCCGCCGTAGATGTTTGAATTATTTTTGCTAACTTGGAAAACATTTTATACCATTTGCACAAAAATCTTATGTAATTTTCTCTAATTATTTTCAACAATTATATTGCATTTTTGCACTAATTATATTATAATATGGTAGTGGATAAATTTTTTACTATTTTCAAATAAAAGTATTATGGCCCATACAGAAACCGTTAACAATAAATCAAAATTATTAACTTATATATTTTTGATCACGGGCGATTTACTAAAGTTTAGCATTCGGTATTTTAATTTGAGACTAGTTTAAAATTGTTTAAGCCATAATACATAATTTTTTAGGAGGGTAATTCATATGCTGGCAAAAATTCAGAAACTTAAGAATAAGAGAGGCTTTACACTCGTTGAGCTTATCGTGGTGGTCGCAATTATAGCCGTTTTGGCAGCTATCCTCGTTCCGCTGATGGGAAACTATCTTAATGATGCGAAAAAGAGTTCTGCTGTTTCAGCTTCAAAAACTATTAAAAACATTTTTTCCAACGCAATGACTAGCGCGGTGAATCAGGACAGAGGCAGAGCTCCTGGTGCGGCTTACGGATACCACACTGTGCAAATTTCAGGCGGCAGGGCGACTGTTGCTTTGACCGGAGATACCGGCAACTGGGTTGGGGGAACTACCAGCCAAACAGAATATTCAAATAATATTGTGGCTCAATTGGTTAACGTTCCGGATGGCTCTGCAATTGTGGGCGTGGTAGGTTCAAACGTTATAGGCTGTGCATATATAGCCGGGGATGTCGCGCCTGCTAATATGGTAAACTTAATACAAGACGGCAGTGATACTAGCTCGGGTTTCCCGGATGAGACACTTATGGTTGACAATGAGGTCGCCTCGACTCAGCCCAATATTGGCGGAATGATCGTTGGTTATTGCTAATGTAAAAAATACTGATTTAAGTTTAAAGAAACTTTCCCCGTCTTTATGGCGGGGAAAGGCGTTTAATCAATTATAGCAAATTGCGTAAACATAGAGTTTACTTACATGTTTACGCTAGCCGCTAAAGCGGTGCACTGCGGTTTTAACGCAGTGTTTATATCATTTTGAAAAATGTAAACGTTTTATCAAAATGATATAACTTAAAAAATGTCAAGAATATTATGCCGCAAAATAAATCAACAATCACGCAATGAGGTTCACTATGAAAAACAAAAAAGGGTTTACGGTGGTCGAGCTTGTCGTTGTGATAGCGATAATCGGTGTTATGACCGCGATAATCGTGCCGCTCGCATCGAACGATAACGCTGCGGAAGAGGCGAATGCCAAGGCGCGCTCTTTCTATTTTTCTCTGCAAAGGGTAATGGCCGAATATAAGCTTGAGTATGATTCCGTTGAGCCTAAAGCCAGATTGGACGATCCGTTTACTGGGACATATTATCTCGAAATTGAAGCAATAAAAGCAGGTTCAAGCGGAGCGGATTATTCTAATTTGGCGGCTTATGTATTTAACAACAGCAGTGATTTTTCAATGCCTGACCCCCTTCATAATGAAAAAGGCAGAACCGGCCACGATGAGGATAAAACACTTTTTCAACGTCTGCGTCCATGCGTTGACGATACGGACGGAGGTTTTTTTTACGCTGAGATAGACGGAAATTATCGTGTTGTTCGGGTTTATTGGGCGCGCAGCGCACTGACTGCCGGAGATGGTTTCGAGGCCCAGAACAGAGTAAACGGCGTGGCTGTCGGAGCTTTTCCGTTTGGATACGGCGATGTTGCGCAAACGATATTTGGTTCATAAGTTATTACATATTCACAAATACGTGAACGCAATAACCGTTTTAATAGGTAAAACTATAGTTTTTAAAGCTTAAATATTGACTTTTCGCGCATAATGGTTTATAATTACTGTTATGCGCGGTTTTTTGTATATTAATGTCAATCGCGTGTGATACTATATGAATGTAATATGGCAAGGAGGTGTAAAGAATTGCCAACCTTTAATCAGCTGGTTAGAAAAGGCCGTGAGGTTTCTGAAAAAAAGTCTAAAGCTCCGGTTATGGGAAAGGGTTTAAACACTATCAAAAAAGCGGAAATTAACACGTATTCGCCGCAAAAACGCGGGGTCTGCACAGCGGTAAGAACCCATACTCCGAAAAAACCTAACTCCGCGATGAGAAAAATTGCCAGGGTGAGGGTTTCAAACGGTTATGAGGTTACGGCTTATATTCCCGGCATCGGCCACAAGCTTCAAGAGCATAGCGTGGTGCTGATTCGCGGGGGCCGTGTTAAGGACCTTCCCGGCGTGCGCTATCACATAGTGCGCGGCACACTAGATGCTCAGGGTGTCGACGGCAGGATGCAGGGAAGAAGCAAGTACGGGGCGAAGCGCCCGAAAGCGGGAAAGAAATAAGTAAATAAAGTAAATTTGCCAACAAAAAAGGCTAACATATATAAATTTGCCTCCTGCGGCTTAAACTCTATTTTTACAAGAAATGGGGCGTTAGTTCGCGAAACGAACCACAGGATCACAAAAGCTTTAAGGCAACATCGCACAACTCACGCTTAACGGCTTGGCGCACAAATCACTTGCGTATTTCTCGCCAAACTTCGTTAATTTTGCCTTAAATATCAACGGATATTCGCGGCAAAAATGCCTAGTTTGACGAAAAATCCGACTACGTGCTTTGCACGCGAGAGCTTTGCGATATAGCCTTAAGTTTTTTAATTATCATTTAAGCGTGATGAAGTGGAATAAAGGAGTGCGTTTTGCATATTCGGAGAAAAATTTAAAAAAGTTTTTTCCGTAGTTGCGCCTTTTTTTGGGCGGCGGAAGTTGCGAAAATTTGCTTTCGAGTACCTATGATTTTCAATTAATTTGAAGGAGGGAAGAAAAGTGCCAAGAAGAGGTAATGTGCCCAAGCGCGAGGTGCTGCCAGATCCGATGTACGGCTCGGAGTTAGTAACGCGTCTTGTGAATAACATCATGTTGGACGGCAAGAAAGGGATTGCACAAAAAATTGTTTACGGCGCGTTCGAGATAGTTGCGGATAAGGCAGGGAAAGATGCGCTGCAGTGTTTTGAGGAGGCAATGGAAAATATTATGCCTCAGCTAGAAGTAAAGGCGCGTCGTGTAGGCGGCTCGACCTATCAGGTGCCCATGGAAGTGCGCCCCGACAGAAGAAGAACGCTAGGTCTTAGATGGCTTACATCTTATAGCAGAAACAGGAACGAAAAAACTATGAAAGAGCGTTTGGCGAATGAAATTTTAGACGCGCTTAAAAATCAGGGCGGCGCCTGCAAAAAACGCGATGACACCCATAGGATGGCCGAGGCCAACAGGGCGTTCGCACACTATAAATGGTAAGGAGTATTACGGAATAATATGGCTAGAGATGTTTCTCTCGAAATGACCCGTAATATTGGAATCATGGCCCACATTGACGCGGGCAAAACCACCACCACCGAGCGTATATTATTTTATACCGGAAAAACCCATAAAATCGGCGAAACCCATGAAGGTTCCGCGACAATGGACTGGATGGAGCAGGAGCAGGAAAGGGGTATCACTATAACCTCGGCCGCTACTACCGCGTTTTGGAAGGATCATAGGATCAATATTATCGACACACCAGGTCACGTGGATTTCACGGTTGAGGTTGAGCGGTCGCTTCGAGTGCTTGACGGCTCCGTTACTGTATTTTGCGCTAAAGGCGGCGTTGAGCCGCAGTCTGAAACAGTATGGCGTCAAGCGGATAAGTATAGGGTGCCGCGCATGGCATATGTAAATAAAATGGACATTGTGGGCGCCGATTTTTTTAATGTCGTTGATATGATGAGGGACAGGCTTAAAACTAATGCGGTGCCCATCCAACTTCCTATTGGAGCGGAGGAATCTTTTCGCGGAATTATTGACTTGGTTGAGATGAGGGCGGAAGTTTATTACGACGACTTAGGCCGCGATATGCGTAACGAGGACATTCCGGAGGATATGCTGGAATTAGCCAAAGAATACCGTGGGAAGTTGTTGGAATCAGTGTCTGAGCACGACGAAGCAATAATGGACAAATACTTTGCCGGGGAAGAGGTTTTGGTGGCTGACATCAAAAAATGCATAAGGCAGGCTTGTTTATCAAACGAAATGGTGCCGGTAACCTGCGGCACATCCTATCGAAACAAAGGGGTGCAAAAACTATTGGACGCGGTGGTGGATTATATGCCGGCTCCCACTGACGTTGATAATATCAAGGGATTAGATCCCGATAGCGGCGAAGAGGTTGAGAGAAAATCTTCGGATGAAGAGCCCTTTTCCGCTTTAGCTTTTAAAATCGCGACTGACCCGTTTGTAGGTAAGCTCTGTTTCTTTAGGGTATATTCCGGTTCGGTAAACGCCGGTTCTGGCGTGCTTAACGCCACAAAGGACAAAAAAGAGCGTTTGGGCAGAATATTGCAAATGCACGCGAATCACAGACAGGATATTGACATTTGTTATGCCGGAGATATCGCGGCGGCGGTAGGCCTTAAACTGACCACCACTGGGGATACGCTATGTGATGAAAAACATCCGGTAATACTTGAGTCAATGGAATTTCCCGATCCGGTAATTGATTTGGCGATCGAGCCTAAAACCAAAGCAGGGCAAGAAAAAATGGGAATAGCCCTCTCTAAGCTTGCCGAAGAGGATCCGACTTTTAGAACGTGGACCGATTCTGAAACTGGGCAAACTATTATCGCGGGAATGGGTGAATTGCATCTGGAGATAATCGTTGACCGTTTGCTTCGCGAATTTAAAGTAGAGGCAAATGTTGGCGCACCACAGGTAGCCTATAAGGAAACGATACTCGGCAGTGTTGAGCAGGATACAAAATACGCGAGACAGTCAGGAGGCAAAGGGCAGTACGGCCATGTTAAAATCAGGGTCGAGCCTAACGAATCGGGCAAAGGCTATGAGTTTATCAATAATATTGTCGGCGGCGCTATACCAAAAGAATACATCCCGGCCGTGGACGCAGGGATACAAGGGGCTATGCAGGCGGGGGTTCTTGCGGGATATCCGGTGGTTGATGTGAAGGTAACCCTTTATGACGGGTCTTTCCACGAAGTGGATTCGTCTGAGTTGGCGTTTAAGATCGCTGGTTCAATGGCTTTTAAAGAAGCCTGCCGAAAAGCAAAGCCCGTAATACTTGAGCCTATAATGAAAGTCTCAGTCACCGTTCCGGAAGACTATATGGGCGATGTTATCGGCGATTTGAGTTCGCGGCGCGGAACCATTTTGGGAATGGACGACCGTTCGGGAATAAGGCTTATAAACAGCAATGTGCCGCTGTCTGAAATGTTTGGCTATTCAAACGATCTGCGTTCAAAGACACAAGGGAGAGGTCAATACGCAATGGAGCCAAGCCATTATATTGAGGTTCCGAAGTCAATTGCCGAGGGTATTATGACGAAACGCACTAAACCTTAAAGATTTTTATTCTTTTTTTTAAAAACACTTGTTTTTTTTATAAATATTTGGTAAAATAAGATTTATGGTACACATTAATTATCAGGAGGAAAATCTATAATGGCAAAGCAAAAATTTGAACGTACAAAACCGCACGTTAATATCGGTACGATTGGCCACGTTGACCATGGCAAAACCACCTTGACCGCCGCAATTACCAAAGTATTGGCAATGAAGGGCATGGCTAAGTTCGAAGCATACGACATGATCGATAAAGCGCCTGAAGAAAGAGAGCGCGGAATCACCATCAATACGGCTCACGTTGAATATGAGACCGACAATCGTCACTACGCTCACGTTGACTGCCCAGGGCACGCTGACTATATTAAAAACATGATAACCGGCGCGGCGCAGATGGACGGCGCTATACTCGTTGTGGCGGGGACTGACGGGCCGATGGCGCAGACAAGAGAGCACATTCTGCTTGCTCACCAGGTAGGGGTGCCGGCTATGGTTGTCTTCATTAACAAGTGTGACGACGTTGACGACCCTGAACTTCTTGATCTTGTTGAAATGGATATAAGAGATATTCTTAATAACAACGACTTCCCCGGCGATGACATTCCGGTAATCCGCGGCTCTGCCAAGGTTGCTCTTGAATGCGCAAGCCAGGACATTAACGCTCCCGAATATGCTTGCATTTTGGAACTTATGAAAAATGTTGATGAATATATACCAACTCCCAACCGTAAGGCTGATTTGCCGTTCCTTATGCCTGTCGAGGATACTATGACCATCACCGGGCGCGGAACGGTCGCTACCGGACGTGTTGAGCGCGGACAAATCAAGGTTAATGACCCTGTCGAGATCACAGGCCTTGTTGATGAACCAAGAAGCACTGTTGTTACCGGTGTTGAAATGTTCAGAAAACTGCTTGACTATGCTGAAGCAGGCGATAATATCGGCGCGTTGCTCCGTGGTGTTCAGAGATCTGAAATTGAGCGCGGACAGGTACTTTGCAAACCCGGATCTATCCATCCTCATACTAAGTTCAGCGGACAGGTGTATGTGCTTAAAAAAGAAGAGGGGGGACGTCATAAGCCTTTCTTCTCTGGCTATAGGCCGCAGTTTTTCTTTAGAACCACAGATGTTACCGGTGTTATTACCCTTCCTGCCGACAAGGAAATGTGCATCCCCGGCGACAACGTTTCAATGGATGTTGAACTTATTACTCCTATCGCTATTGAAGAAGGCCTTCGCTTCGCTATCCGCGAGGGGGGGAAAACTGTTGGGTCCGGAGTCGTAACAAAGATTAATTCATAAATTTTTATAACTGCATTTATGTTTCCGCATCTTTGGCGTTGCTTGAAAAGCAAAATCCGCCGCAGATTTTTGAAGAATTATTCTTGGTAAATTTAACCGCCGTCTATCGGAAGATAGGCGGCGGTTCAGTAATTCGTTAAGGCTGATTTTATTTATTTAATAAAATAAAATTTCTGTCTCTTCTTCCTCTAATTCTTCAGGATATTCTTGCGCATATATGTCGCCTATGGGATTTTCACCCTCGGCGGGATCGTCTGCAGATTCATTATACGGCTCAGTTTCGGCGGGCATAGTCTCGGTAGTGCCGCCGCCGTTTTCGTCAAAATTTTCATTATTGTCCGGTATGGCAACGCTGCCGTTTGAGCTGTAAGAAATTGAGCTTTTCGATAAATAGCTGCTTATACCGTTGATTATAGCATTAGCAATCCCGTCTTGATGTTTTGGGTTGGCTAATGCCATGGCATCTTCCATATTGTTTACAAAACCTGTTTCTACCAACACGGACGGGAAATCCGGCTGCAGGGTAACATTAAAATAGGTATACTTTGCTCCCCGGTTTTCATTTGCTTTGTCTTGGTATACGTTATTGGAAAAATAGTTTGAAATGCTTGCTGAAATATCCTCAGCTAACGGTTGTGAGAACGGATTATAATAATATACTTCCGTGCCGCGAACGCTGCCCCCGCCGGTCGCCCAGTTTGCATGAAGAGAAATAAACAAATCACAACCGTAGCTGTCGCGCGCGACCTCCGGTCTTGACTTGGTTAAGACGAACTGGTTTTCGGTTTGAAGACGCACTGAATTTACCCCTATTGCCCGAAGTTTTTCATCCAATTTTTTAGCTATGGCAAGATTTACGTCATACTCAATAACTTCTCCGATTGCGCCGGGGTCAAGTTTAGAAGGACTCTTGCCGTAACCATGACCCGGATCAATAACAACGTTCATGTTTTGTATTGTATTAGTCAAAACCTGAAAAGTCAGCATAAGGTCGCCGTTATCGTCATAATATGCGTTGCATCCGCCATAAACTCCCTGTTGGCGAAGTCTCAGAATCATTCTGAATTTGGCTATCCCTTCTTCTGTCACCTGTTCCCATTTACCGGAGTCAAATACAAGGTTAGATTCAAAATCCGGCAATTTTGTAACGCTAGTAATATTGTCAAAGGTAATGTAAACATAATTTGCGCTGCCAAAATTACTTACGGCATAGTCGTCGCTTGAGTAATACGATTGCCCGACAACCTCCGCCTTATACGAAATTTTATAATCTAGCCCGATTTTAAAATAACTGTCACCGCTATAGGTTCCGCCGGCCTTAACCACCAATCTGTTTTCACCTAACCCCGTATCCTCAAAGGTAGTAACGTCCGATGAGTAAAATCTCTTGCCTGAAAGGGTAGTGTAAAAATTTGTATTAGCGCTTTTAAGATAGTCAAGCGTTCCGGCGGGCACCTGTCCAAACGCCGGATTAAAGGCGGGGTTGTTTGAAGTACCTATGGTTTTTCCATCGAAAACATGAGTATTATTGTTGATTACTTTAATATATTTTACCATTTCCTGATCAGTTTTAAATGGCGAAATTGTGCCCACTACCTCACCTGTGCCTAAAGAATCCTGATCGAACATCATTGTCTTCAGCGCCTCCGGCGGCTTGGGTAAAGCGTTTACGATCACGCTTGCTCCGGCCAAAGTGCGCGAATAACCTTGATAAACCGAATTCACGCTGATAATGCCTAGGTTCTGTTCGGTTTCAATAATCCCTTCCGGCATATTATATTTTCCCGAAAAGGTCACATAAGAGCTGTTGATGTCTTCATCGCCGGAACGGCCGGACTCTTTTAAGGCTACGGTTTTTTCCCCGATTGTAGCCGTGACGGTAGCTCCCTGATAGGCTACGGCAGAAAGCGTAAGTGATGTTCCGCCGTCTACCCTAAGGATTTTTCCTTCGGCAATTGACTCGTCTAAATCACGCATAGTTATGATTTTGTGTTCTATCTGATATGTATAGATTTTAGACTTATGCCGTATGGTAAACACATTTTTACCGACATTAAGGGTTTTTTCAAAATAGAAATTTCCCGCTTCGTTAAGCTTTATCTTTTTATCGTTGAAGTAAACATCGAAATTTTCGTCAAAGCTTCCCGCAAAATTAACAGTCTTCTCATAAGTAGTGAATTTCAAATCCTTAGGTGAGCGCATTGTCAGCTCTTCATTAAGGGATTCCTCGTTTATTTGATTTTCATAATATTTTGTTAGAGTGTCTGTGGAATTTAGCGGATTTTTTAACAAGGACTCATAAGAATTAAACACGCTGCCCTGATACCATTCTGTTTCCTTAGCCTTGACAAGCTGTTTTAAAAGTTGATCTTCGGCTCCCCAACCGGTCTCTGAGGAGCCGATTTTCTCATTGTAATGCACTATATACATTGGAACGTTGGCTTTTTGGCAAAGCTCGCTCCACCAACCGGTAACGTCGGAAAAACCTATTTCCTTATCATCGATCGATCCGTATGAGCGCACCATCAAAAAATCGGTATAGCCGTTTTCGACATATTTTTTTGTATCGGAAAATCCGTCATAAAGCGCCTGGATTTTATCTCCGGTCGACGAGCCTTGCTTATTGTCAGAGTTGTTGGCCCAAACGTCGTTTATCATTATTCCCACTGGGATTGAGTTATCCGTAAGTCTTATTACGCGGCTGGCAGTCTCGAATAAGTATTCAGTGCTGTCATATAACCAGTTTTCATATCCGATGCCTGACCCATTGATCATATATCGTCCATAGCTGTCGGCATTCTTTTTGTTATAATAATCGTCAAGTATTATTCCATCGCCGGGATATTTGATTGAAAACCTATGTACTTCTGATACAAGCTTGTTTATCGCCCCGGAACCGCTGCTACCGGCATCTTTTAATCCATTGTTTATATCATATACTAAAAAAACATTAAAAAGCTTTTCATGCGCTTTTTCAATAGTAAGGCTTAAAAAATCGGGCTTGTCAGTTTTGTTCATGCTGAGGTCATAATAAATTCCGCTCTTTCCGGCAGTATTAATAACCACAGTATTAAGCCCGGTTTCGGACAATTTTTCAAGTATGTTTTCAATCTGCGACGAAACGTCGTTCTCGTCGTTTTCCTCAGAAAGAATAAAATCCCTGCCCGGTGTCAATATGACTCCGCGCATATTTTCCGGCAGGCTTATCATTGAAAATGATTCGTTATCTTTAAAATTGCTTTCATTAATTATCTGAGTTTCGGATGATATATTTGTTTGATTAGACTTAATCCCCTCCGGGTTCGATGAGGCTGGTTCAGCGCCGATGCAAAAAGGGAGCGCTACCATATACAATGACAGAGCTAAAATTAAACTTATGCCTTTTAACTTCCCCAACATTTCAACTTTCCTTTTTAATTTCATTTTTCTCCGATATTACGGCGGCAGACTGCGCTTCGGAACCAAAAAGGTAATCATAGCTGAAAAAGCTTATCCCAAAACTTCCTTTTTGTTTTGCCAAGGATATCTGGCGTGCCAGTATATCCGAGTTTTTTTGCCATTCGGCTTTACCTGTTCCCGCCCATTGGTCTTCTTTTCCTATTTTATAAGCAGCCAGTCCCACGATGAGTTTAACTTCGGAATTTTGTGTTAACTTTTCCCAACGTGAAAGACATTCTTCGTATGGTTGGGTCTGGTTATCAAATCCATAATAAATTTGTGGAGCGATATAGTCACAATATGATATGTCGTTACCCCACCTATTAACGTCGGCATAAAGGTTGTTGATGTTATTTTCTATGCTGCCCTGCGGACTTATCCCGAAAAGAGCCGAGCTGTTAGATGTTTTAACACTTTTTTTAATTTCTTTTACAAGCTTGTTTATATTATCAAAACGAAATTCCGACAGTGAATCCGAACCGCTTTCCTTAAAAGACTTTTCGTCAAACGAAGCGTCGGTGGTTGGATAAAAATAATCATCAATATGAAGTCCGTCGAGGTTATAGTTCGCTGTAAGTTCAGAAGCGCCCAATGCAATAAGGTTGCGTACGCCTTTATAAGCCGGATTCAAATACCAGTTATCTCCAAATTTAACTATGTAATCGCCTTTTTGTACGCCGTTATACCATACCGCAGTCTCATACTTATCATTTATTTTCATCATATCCGCATCAGCGCTTAATCTGAGCGGGTTTATCCATGCGTGGACAGATATGTTTCTATTATGAGCTTCCTCTATCATGATTTTAAGCGGATCAAAACCCGGAGAAGTTCCGATATTTCCTCCGGCATACTTTGACCAGGGAAAAAATTCAGATTGATAAAGTGCATCGCCAAAAGGGCGCACCTGCACAAACGCTGTGTTAATGCCAAAATCTGTACACTTGTCCATCATGTCGGAAAAGCTGTTTCTGAACGAGCTTTCGCTTTTACCCATGAGTATGCCGCCTAGCTCAAGATAGGATATCCAAATGCCGTAAACTTGATCGTGATTTAGCGCGGCATACGAACTTGTTCCCGGCAAAAAAGGGGTCTCCGTCTGGTCGGTGTTTGGGGCAGAAGAAGCCGAGGCAGTCGTTGGGATATTCGGTGAATTGATATTATCAAGCGGATAAGACGAGGAAGCTGAATTTTCTTTTGCTTTTTTAGTATTTTCAGCTGTTTGAATTTCTTTAGTTTTTTTGGTAATGTTTTCAAAATTTAACGATTCCATTGAGGTAGTCTCGGATAATTTAGGGATTGTTTCATCTTCCTGCGGTTTTTTGGAGGAATTTGCGGTTTTTAACGATATATGCTCCAATGCCATGCCTTCGTAGTTTTCGGCGTTTATAAGTTTTTCCCTGCCGGACGAACAGGCGGAAAACAAAAAACACACAATTAAAGTAATAAGAATAACCGTTTTTTTCAAATTTTTCACCTCTTAATTATTCTATTACCCCTGCATCGAACACTAGACAATTATTACGTGTCTTTTTGCCGCCAAACCGCTTTAATTTTTTCCTTAAATATCAATGGGAATTCGCGTCAAAATTGCATTGTTTGACGACAAAAATCCTAAGTGATTTTGTATTTTGTTTGTTGCGGGAGTAATAAAAGAAACGGCTATAACCGCCATAACTTATGGTATTATAGCACTTTTTTAAAAATTAGTCAAATTTTTGTCGAAATTTAACGTTATGAAAATATGGCTTAAAAAGCGCACAGATGGATTTTTAGTGAAGTCAGGTAATTTTGCCGACAGAACGGCGTAGAGTAATTTCGCAAGCAGTATAGTACATATATGGGTTGACGTTTGTGGGTTGCGCAAGCGGACTTGGTTTGCTATGGCATTTGACAACGCTTTATTGGTTATGTTATAATAAAGATAATCGCGTTTATGTCCCCCGCCTTTTAGGCGGCGGGTTCCATGCTGACTATGGCTAATTAACTTAAAAAATACTAAGTATTTTTTAAGTTAAAGGGGGTTCGCAGCGTGCGCGTTGCGGGAGCTATTTGCAAACAACGCAATCCTCGTTTAACTTTGAATTTAAAGTTAAACGACTATAAAACACTGGCAGCGGCTCCGCCGCAGATGTTTTAATATCTGCGATTTAATTAAAAAGGAATGATATTAAATGGGTTACGGTATAGCTGAAAAAATTATAAAAAAGCATTTGACGTATGGCGAGATGGTCAAGGGAAAAGAAATCGGTCTTAAAATCGACCAAACTCTGACTCAGGACGCGACCGGAACAATGGCATATCTTCAGTTTGAAGCAATGGGGGTCAGCCGGGTAAAAACTGAGCGCTCGGTCGCCTATATAGACCATAATACTTTGCAGACCGGTTTTGAAAATGCCGACGATCACCGTTTTATCAGCTGTATAGCGAAAAAGCACGGCATATGGTTTTCGAGACCCGGAAATGGAATATGCCATCAGGTGCATTTAGAACGGTTTGGCCAACCGGGAAAGACTTTAATAGGATCAGACAGTCATACCCCCACGGCAGGAGGTATCGGAATGCTCGCTATGGGAGCGGGGGGGCTAGACGTCGCTGTTGCTATGGGAGGTGGGGCCTACTACATAACTATGCCAAAGATCATAAAAATAAACCTATCCGGAAAACTTGTCCCGCCCGTTAGTGCAAAAGATGTAATTTTACATATTTTGAAGGCGCTTTCGGTAAAAGGCGGCGTAGGAAAAATTATCGAATACGCAGGCGAAGGCATACAAACCCTTTCGGTGCCTGAGCGCGCGACTATTACGAATATGGGGGCGGAATTAGGCGCAACTACTTCGATTTTTCCTTCCGATGAAGTCACTTATGAATTCTTAAAAGCACAGGGTCGTGAAGACGACTATTTGCGAATATTTCCCGATAATGACGCTGTATATGACGAACATATAGAAATAAACCTGGAAAAGGTAGAACCGATCGCAGCCTGTCCGCACAGCCCGGATAACGTTAAGACATTGTCAGAAATAGGCGACATAAAAGTTGATCAGGTGTGTATAGGTTCCTGCACCAATTCTTCTTATCGCGATCTTATGACGGTTGCGCATATACTAAAAGGGAGAACCGTGCATCCGGATGTGAGCTTGTCAATAGCTCCCGGAAGTAAGCAGGTATTCAATATGCTAGCAAAAAACGGGGCATTGTCTGATTGCATCGATGCGGGTGCGAGGATACTTGAAAGCGCTTGCGGCCCTTGCATTGGGATGGGGCAGTCACCCAATTCCGGAGGGGTGTCTTTGCGCACTTTTAATAGAAATTTTGAGGGCCGCAGCGGAACTAAAGACGGACAAATTTATTTAGTTTCCCCCGAAACCGCCGCTATTTCTGCACTAGCCGGAAAGCTCACCGATCCGCGAGAATTTGGAAATATGCCGATAATAAAACAGCCAAGCGCTTATCTTATAAACGACAATATGATAACTCCTCCCTCTGATGAAAGTGAGGCGGCGGCAGTAGAAATTCTGCGAGGACCGAATATTAAGCCGTTTCCTGTTAATTTGCCGCTTAATGAGGATATTAAAGCTAATGTGGTATTAAAAGTCGGCGATAACATAACAACGGATCACATTATGCCGGCAGGAGCTAAAATACTGCCTCTAAGATCCAATATCCCGGCAATAAGCGAATATTGCTTTACCGCCTGCGATCCAGATTTTCCAAAACGCGCTAAAGAAGCAAAATTCGGCTTTATAATCGGAGGCGTTAACTATGGGCAGGGATCGTCAAGAGAGCATGCGGCGCTGGCCCCACTTTATTTAGGAATAAAGGCTATAATATGCACGTCGTTTGCCCGTATCCATCGTCAAAATCTTATAAACAGCGGAATTATACCGTTAGAATTTAAAAATCCCGAAAATTATAACGAAATCAGACAGGGAGACTTATTAGAACTGAACAATATTAAAGACGCAATTAAAAACGATAAGCCGATAATGCTTTCAAATCTCAAAACCGGGAAAACATGCGAGCTTTTATGCGATCTGTCGGAGCGCGGACGAAAAATATTGTTGGCGGGCGGGCTGTTGAATTATACGAAAGGATAAATACATGACAAATAAAATTAAAATGATGACACCGCTTGTCGAAATGGACGGCGATGAAATGACTCGCGTTATCTGGAGCATGATTAAAAAAAATCTGATAGAACCTTTCGTAGAGCTTAAAACAGAGTATTACGATCTGGGACTGGAGAACCGGAATAACACAAGAGATCAAGTTACGATAGACTCGGCAAACGCCGCAAAAAAATATGGGGTGGCGGTAAAGTGCGCTACTATCACTCCTAATGCCCAACGCATGAGCGAATATAATCTTAAGGAAATGTGGAAATCGCCGAATGGGACTATCAGAGCCATACTCGATGGAACGGTATTTCGCGCACCGATAACGGTTAAAGGGATAATGCCGCTTATTCCCAGTTGGAAAAAGCCGATAACTATCGCGCGCCATGCCTATGGAGACGTTTATAAAAACATCGAGATGAAAATCAAAAAAGGTTCTAAAGCAGAGCTTTTGGTAACCGATTCCAATGGTGTTGAGACGAAGGGATTAATACATGATTTTTATGATTCTGACGGAGTTATACAAGGACAGCATAATTTAAACATCAGTATTGAAAGCTTTGCTCGTTCCTGCTTTAATTTTGCGCTAGATACAAAGCAGGATTTATGGTTCGCGACAAAAGATACTATTTCAAAACAGTATGATCATAACTTTAAGGACATTTTTGAAGATATTTTTGCGCGTGAATACAAACATAGGTTTGCATCAGTCGGAATAAATTATTTTTATACTCTTATAGACGATGCGGTGGCAAGAGTTGTGCGCTCGGAAGGCGGCTATATTTGGGCCTGCAAAAACTATGACGGCGACGTAATGTCGGACATGGTGGCTACCGCGTTCGGCAGTCTCGGGATGATGACTTCGGTTTTGGTGTCGCCCGGCGGAGCTTATGAATTTGAGGCCGCTCACGGCACGGTCACCCGTCATTATTATAAACACTTAAAAGGTGAGGCGACGTCGACAAACTCGGTGGCGACAATTTTTGCGTGGAGCGGAGCTCTTAAAAAGCGCGGCGAGCTAGACAACCTCCCCGATTTAATAACATTTTCTGAAAAACTGGAAACCGCCACAGTCGAAACGATTGAAGACGGTATTATGACCGGCGATTTATACTCTATTTCTGCCATTTACGGAAAAAGGAAAGCAGATACTGAAGAATTTATAAAAGAAATAAAAACGCGACTTTACATATAAGAACATGTATTCATAGAAAAAACATTGTATAGATGACTTATTTTACGTTATTTCGCCCTTATAGAGTTTTATTTGACGGAAAATCGTTTCTCCGTTTCAGCATTTTCTCTATGAATATAAGGGCAACATCGCACAACTCACGCTTAACGGCTCGGTGCACAAATCACTTGCGGATTTCTCGCCAAACTTCATTAATTTTGCATTAAATATCAACGGATATTCGCGGCAAAATTGCCTAGTTTGACGAAAAATTCGACTGCGCGCTTTGCACGCCGAGTGGTGCGGCATTGCCCAAGTTCTAATAAATATTATTTTTTCAAGGATAGTTTTACCGTTGTTGCGCATAATAAAATAATAATTAAAGAGGACGAAGTAAATGAAAGTCGCATTGTTTACCGAAACGTATCTTCCTGCTATAAACGGGGTGGTGACTCATGTTAAAACTCTGAAAGAGGGGCTGGAAGGCTTAGGTCATAAAGTGATCATAGTAACTGCCAACGCCGAAGTCAAAAGACATGAGATGTCAGGTGATATGCTGTATTGTCCGGCGATCAAGCTTAAAAAAATATATGATTATGATGTTGCCTCGCCGCTAAGCGCCAAACGCCTTAAAATTCTGCGGGATTTTTCACCCGATATAATACACATCCATAATGAATTCGGAGTAGGAATATCTGGAATTTTTATCGCGAAGATACTTAGAATTCCGTTGGTGTATACTCTCCATACAATGTATGACGATTATGTTTACTATGTCGCCAACCGCCATTTCCAAAAGTTTGTAACTCGCGCTACCCATCAATATGCAAGGGGTCTTGCCATAGCGGCCGACGCTATAACTGGTCCTTCGCGAAAAGTTGAAGCTTATTTCAAAAATTGCGGGGTA
>JAISVH010000134.1 GCA_031271685.1 Eubacterium sp.
ACAACGGCGGCGAGCCTGTTCCTTGCACCGCGCATGATTTTGTGTTTGGATTTAGGAGACTCATAAATCCGGCCACCAAATCAAAAAACGCCGATCGATTTTTTATAATAAAAAATGCGGAATCAATAAGCAACGGAAAAATAAGTGATCTAACAGAGCTTGGAGTTGAGGCGTTGAGCGACTATCGTTTAGTAATAAGGCTAGAATACGCCGATTTACAGTTTCTTTATTTATTGGCTGCCGCTCCTGCTATGCCCTGTAATGAGGAGTTCTATAAAAGCACCGAGGGACAGTATGGGTTAAATGTCGGTTCGGTGATGTCAAACGGCTCATTTTATCTTTATAACTGGAATTATGATCGTTACAGCAATGTAAATAACGTTTTAATATTAAGGCGCAATAAGCATAACAGCGAAGTCAATCGCGTTTTTCCTTACGGTCTTAATTTTTTTATAGGAGCCGACGACAATGTTTCAAATTTCACGGAAGGTGAGAGTCACAGCTTGATTGCCGATGGTGAAAAAGCTTTAGCTCTCATTGAACAGGGCTATCCTTATAATGAATATGAAAACTTTATTTGGGGCATTGTCTTTAACACAAAGTCATCAATCTTTTCTGATCCCGGTCTGCGTCGTGCCTTAAAATATTCGTTTAATAGCGGAGATATCATCAAAGAATTCTCAGGCTATTTAAAAACTGATATGTTTATTCCGCATGATGTTAAGTTAGGAGAAGAAAATTATCGCGTTTTGGCGGGAAATTTTTTGCCTGAAGAGCCGCAGAGCGATCTAAAAGAGATGTTTGATCAGGCTCTTGAACGCATCGGCGCGTCAAACATTAACGGATTAAACTTATTGGTCTCAAATAATTCCGAAATAAATGAGTATTTAAGCTACATTACGCAAAAATGGCAAAAGGAACTTGGATTTTATTGTAACATCAAGATTGAATCGGATGAAGGTATAAACGAAGAAATATCGAAGGGAAACTTTGATTTAGCGATGGTTAGGATTTCAGGTGAAAATAATTCCCCGTCTGCATATCTTGATTATTTTATAGAAGACGGGTCATTGTCTGCTTATAGCGGGTCTTCTGACTATAAAAAATATTTAAGCCTTGCGGAAAAAGCGGCGAATTTTGGAGAAAGCGCCGAATATTATCTAAAAGCTGAAAAGATTCTGCTCCAAGATGCGGTTTTTATTCCGATTTGCTTTCAGACAGAGTATTTCTTTCATCAAAATCAATGCATCGACATATTCTATAATCCTTTTACAGGAACAATTAATTACAGCAAAGCAAAATATTTTGGATAGAATGTATAAACATTCGCGATCGTTTTGTTATATATTATAAAAATAATATATATAGTTGACAAAAATTCGACAACATGTTATAATATGGCAATAAAATATAGTGTTTTTTATAATTTTTTATAGGTGAGACATGGATATTATATTTGCCAGGCAGCCAATTTTAAACTCTTTCAATGAATTATATGGATATGAATTGTTATTCCGCGGAAATGCGCTTGCTGTTGAATCAGGGGCGGTCGGCGGCGCTTCTTTCGATGGAGAAAAAGCGACAGCTTATATACTTGAGGTGTTAAGCAGCCTTAGCATTATGGAGATAACAGGTGGCGCGAGGGCATTTGTCAACTTTACTGATAAGCTGATTTTAGACGGATACGCAACATTGTTTCCTCCTGAATATTTAGTGATTGAGGTGCTTGAGACAACAAATCCCACACCTGAGCTTATCGAGACCTTGGCTCAGCTTAAAGAGCTTGGCTATAAAATTGCGCTTGATGATTTTGTTTATGATCCAAAATATAAAGAGCTTATTGAGCTTGCGGATATTTTTAAGGTTGAGATCGGCATGGATCAGAAAAGTGTTGATAATCTTTTTAGAGTTTTAAGGCTATCTGATACTAAAAAATGCACTATTTTAGCCGAACGGGTTGAGACAAAAGAGGTGTTCGATGCCTGTACATACGCCGGATGCAAGTTATTTCAAGGCTACTACTTTGCAAAACCGGTGACAATTTCAAAACCTTCAATAGAGATGAACAGGGTAAACTATATACGGCTGATAACTTTTGTAAATACAAAAGATGTTAGATTTGACGAGATATCAAAGGTTATCAAGAACGATGTCGCTTTGACCTATAAGCTTTTGACTTTAGTGAATTCTGTTTATTATTCCCGCGGGAATCGCATAAGTGATATACATCAAGCGGTTGTAATGCTCGGACTTGAGGATTTAAAGAAGTGGGTATCCTTTATTTCCCTTAATAACATGTGTAGCGATAAACCGTCGGAGCTAGTTAAAATGAGCATTGTGCGCGCTAATTTCTGCTCTGATATGGCAGTGATTACCGGGAATCAGAACATTAAGGAATATTATTTTTTAGTGGGTATTTTTTCTTTGCTGGAGGCAATGATGGATACGGAAATACAAACGGTGCTGTCCAATGTAAATGTGCCCGACGAGGTGAAAGACGCGCTTGCAGGTCTTGACAACGACCTAAGCCGTATGCTGAACGTTATAAAGGTTTTAGAAATCGGGAACCTTGACATGGTAGAGGTATACGGAGCCGAGTTAAAATGCGAAAATGACGATATCATGAACGCTTATTTAAACTCAATCAAAGTGTGCAATGACTTGTTATAGGCTCTAAATCTTAGGGCAATACCGCGCAACTCACGCTTAACGACTTGACGCACAAATCACTTGTGTATTTTTCGCCAAACCTCGTTAATTTTTCATTAAATATCAACGGATATTCGCGGCAAAATGCCTAGTTTTACGAAAAATCAGGTTGCGTGCTTTGCACGCCAGAGCGGTGCGGTATTGCCTTAACTTAATTTGCCATAGTTACAGCATAACCATAACCGCGTTCATGTTCCCATCCTCTTAGGCGGAGGGGGGCGTGAACGCGGTTATGGTTATTTGGATAATAGGCAATAAAAAGTCAAACTGCTATATAAGTCTCATAACTATTGCAAAAATTAATGTTTTATGCTATACTATAAAATGATAATGTTATTTTATAGGGGAAATAGTAAGTATGAATACAAAGTATATTTTTGTCACCGGCGGTGTGGTTTCAGGCCTTGGGAAAGGGATAACCGCTGCATCGTTGGGCAGGTTGCTTAAAAGCAGGGGATATAATGTTACCATTCAAAAGTTTGATCCATACATAAATGTTGACCCCGGCAGCATGAGCCCATATCAGCACGGCGAGGTTTTCGTAACAGACGACGGGGCGGAGACTGACCTTGATTTGGGGCATTATGAGCGTTTTATTGATGAAAATCTATCGGTTGATAACAGCGTTACCACAGGCAAGATATACTGGTCGGTTCTGAATAAAGAGCGGCGAGGAGATTATAATGGCGGAACAGTTCAGGTAATTCCGCACATTACAAATGAAATAAAGGACAGAATATATCGTGTGGCAAACCGGCCGAAGGGCGCGGCTGATATCGTTATAACTGAAATCGGCGGTACGGTTGGCGATATTGAAAGCACTCCGTTTTTAGAGGCTATCCGTCAGGTTATGTTGGATAAAGGGCATGATAATGTGCTTTACATACATGTGACTCTTATGCCATGTGTTCCCGGCAGTGACGAGCTTAAAACTAAGCCTACGCAACACAGCGTTAAAACCCTTCTTGGTTTGGGTATCCAACCGAATATTCTGGTTTTGCGCAGCGAGAAAGAAATTCCGGTTGATTTTAGAACAAAGATCGCTAGTTTTTGTAATGTTAGAACGTGTGACGTTATACAAAATCTTAATGCATCGTCATTATACGCCGTTCCGCTTATGCTTGAGAAAGAAGGGCTGACTGACGCCGTCTGTTATCACCTTAAAATTGAAAATCACGAGGCTAATTTATTTGAGTGGAGAGAGATGGTAAAACATCAGGAAAACACAAAAAAAACAATCACCATCGGGCTTGTGGGCAAATATGTTTCGCTCCCCGACGCTTATCTTTCTGTTATGGAGTCGCTTAGGCATGCGGGGTTTGCGAACGATACGTGCGTGAACATAAAGCTGATAAATTCTGAAGATGTTGAGGAAAGCAACGCCGATGTCCTGCTAAAAGACTGTGACGGCGTAATAGTGCCGGGAGGGTCGGGGTCAAGAGGTATAGAAGGTAAAATTTGCGCCACTAAATATGCTAGAGTAAATAAAGTACCATATTTTGGCCTTTGTCTCGGAATGCATATAGCTGTAATTGAATTTGCGCGGAATGTTATAGGTCTTGACGGAGCAAATTCGGCAGAAATTTCCACCGGTATGTATAATGTGATTGATCTCACGCCCGACCAAAAAGATGTTGACGCCGAAGGCAACGGGAAAAATAAAAACCCTATGCGGCGCGGTCTGCATCCTTGTAAATTGGAGAAGGGCTCGATTTCTAAAGAAGTATATGGTGAAGATTTAATTTATGAGCGCCATTGCCACAGTTATGAATTTAACAATATTTACAGGGCGCAATTTATTGAAAATAACATGATATTTGCGGGGCTTTCACCGGACGACAAACTGGTTGAAGTAATTGAGCTTTCGCGGGATGTTCACCCCTGGTTTATCGCGGTTCAGTTTCACCCGGAGTTTAAGTCTCGTCCCAATCGTCCCCACCCGTTGTTTTCTGATTTTATCAGGGCTGTCGTTGAAAGGATTGAAGGGAGATAAAGAGGAATAGGGAGAATTTTTGCCTATGAAACTTCTTTTGATTGACGGAAATAGCATAGCTAATCGGAGCTTTTATGGAATACGCCCTCTGTCAAACAAAAATGGCATATTTACCCAGGCTATAACCGGTTTTTTCAACACATATTTTAGACTTATAAAAAAATACGAGCCCGACGCTGTCGCGGTAGCTTTTGATTTGCGCGCCCCAACTTTCAGAAAAGCTCTTTACGACGGCTATAAGGCTAATCGCAAGGGAATGCCGGATGACTTGGCCGTGCAAATGCCTTATATAAAGGATATTTTATCTGCATTGGGGATTTCTATATTAGAGCGAGAAGGATATGAGGCTGACGACATCATCGGCACGTTGGCTCATATTTCCGATTTAGCGAGACATCCGTGTGTTATCGCGACCGGCGACCGCGACGCTTTGCAGCTTGTCAGCGATAATGTTACCTTACATCTCGTTAAAACGAAGGAAGATATTATTTATACGCCAATAGAGATATGGTCTGAATTTTGCTTGTCCCCTTTGCAGATGCTAGATGTTAAAGCGTTGCAGGGAGACAGTAGCGACAATATACCCGGAGTTGATGGCATCGGCGAGAAGGGGGCGCTCAGTCTTATTCAAAAATACGGCAGTGTTGATTATATATATGAACACATCGAAACGCTGTCATTAACTCCACAGAATTATAAAAAGCTGTCTGCGGGCAAAGAAATGGCGTTTTTAAGCCGTAAGCTTGGAGAAATATGCAAAAAAGCGCCGGTGCCGACGGCTTTGGCCGATTACCGGCCGAAAGGGCAGGACAGCGTTAGGCTTTTAGAAATCCTTATGGAGCTTGAGATGTTTTCGCTGATAAAAAAGCTTAAATTGAGCTTAGAAACCGAAAAGATTGAAACAATGCAGATAAAGGCAGACCAAATTCAGCATGAAATGCCGACGGGAACAGATATTTTCTTTCAAAGCAACCGACTCGTTATATTAGAAAACAATACGATATCAACTATTGAAGAAAATAACATTAAGGATTTTTTAGAAAATGAAAGTAAAAAACGCTTTTTTGATATTAAATCGCTGTGGCCTTTTGCCATAAAAAACGGTATCGAAATTAAAAATGCCGTATTTGATACAACACTTGCGGCGTATCTGCTTAACGTTAACGCTAGCGAATACGGGCTAGATAGGCTGTGCGGCGAATATGGCGTGGAATATAATGCGGAAAATCCAGTGTTAAGTGTGAGATGTCTTAACGACGTATTGCATCAAAGGATTTTAAATGAAAAAATGTCCGACATTTTAATCAAAATAGAAATTCCGCTTAGTGAAGTGCTCGCTTCTATGGAGCATCATGGAATTTCTTTGGATATAGACGGCGTTAAACGTTTCGGAAAAGAGTTGGAGACAGATATTTCCGAAATAGAACAAAAGATTTACAGCCTTTCGGGACAAAGCTTTAACATCGCTTCGCCTAAACAGTTGGGAATGATTTTATTTGAGGTGCTTGGGCTTCCAAGTGGAAGAAAAACCAAAACAGGTTATTCTACGAACGCGGATGTTTTGGAAGGGTTGATGGATAAGCATCCGATAGTTCGGCTCATTTCAGAATACCGTGCGTTGAGCAAACTTAATTCGACTTATGTTGCAGGATTATTAAAGGTTGTCTCGCCGGACAGCCGGATACACACTACTTTTAAGCAGACGGAAACCCGAACAGGGCGCATTTCGTCCGCCGAGCCTAATATACAGAATATCCCGCTAAGAACTAAGAGGGGCAGAGAAATGCGAAAGTTTTTTATCGCACCCAACGGTAAAAAGTTGGTTGATTCTGATTATTCGCAGATAGAGTTGCGTATTTTAGCTTATATGTCGGGCGATAAGATAATGCAAAACGCTTTTTCTGAGGGAGAGGATATTCACACCATTACGGCAGCACAGGTATTTAACCAACCGGTGGAGTGGGTCACTTTGGAAATGAGGACCGCCGCAAAAGCGGTAAATTTTGGGATATTATATGGAATAGGGGCGTTTTCGCTTGCCAAAGATATTGGAGTAAGTGTTGCCGAGGCTGACAACTATATAAAGAGCTACTTAACAAAATATCATGGAGTCGGCGAATTTATGAAAAAAGTTATAGCCGAAGGCAAGAGAAACGGTTATGTTGAAACACTTTTTGGCAGGCGCAGATATATCCCAGAACTTAATTCCTCCAATAAAAACATTGAGGCTGTTGGAAAACGGATGGCCATGAACACCCCTATCCAGGGCACGGCCGCAGACATAATCAAAATTGCTATGATCGGAGTTTACAAACGATTGAAAAAAGAACTTCCGAAAGCTAAGCTGATTTTGCAGGTGCATGACGAACTGATTATCGAGTGTGAAAATGCGGACGTAGAAAAAGCTTCACGGATACTTCGCGAAGAAATGGAAAAATCTTCCGTTTCGCTTACTGTTGATATAAAGGCGGCCGATACGTGGTATGAAGCGCACTGAAAAAGCGGAAGTATTAAAATCTCTTGAAGATATTTGTTTTAAAGAGCCCTGGAGCCTTGGTATGCTCGTATCATCGTTTGAGGATGAACATTCGGTGATAATCACACATGATACCGAAGGAGAAATAGTGGGATACGTTATAGGAAGGTGCATGGCGGACGAGTGTGAGCTTTATCGGATCTGCGTGCTTCCTGAATTCAGAAAACAAGGAATCGGCACGCTTTTAATTAGAGAGTTTATCGAAAAATGTAAAAATCTTTTTGTAAAAAAAATATTTCTTGAAGTCGCTTCAAGAAATTTAAAAGCGATATCACTTTATGAGAGTTGCGGTTTTAAAAGAACGGCGATGAGAAAAGGCTATTATCGTGACGACGACGCGGTGGTCTATAGCCTGAAAATGTTAGAGGAGGGAATAAAATGAAATACCTGTTAGGCGTAGATATTGGCACATCGGGGACAAAAGCGGTGCTGTTTGGTGAAAATGGAGAAATAATTGAATCGGCGGTTGAAGAGTATCCAATGTATCAGCCGCGTAACGGTTGGGCGGAGCAGCGCCCTGAAGACTGGTGGAAGGCATCTTGCGAAGCTATACAGTATGTCGTTAAAAATAGCGGCATATCTCCCGAAGATATTGCCGGAGTGGGTCTTTCAGGTCAAATGCACGGATTGGTAATGTTGGATGATGAAGGAAAGGTGCTGCGTCGTTCGATTATATGGTGCGACGGGCGCACGACCGAGGAGTGTGAGGAAATAACCGAGATCATCGGCAGGGAAAATTTGATTAAAATATCGGCAAATCCGGCGTTGCCTGGCTTTACCGCTTCAAAAATAATATGGGTGAGAAAAAACGAACCGGATATTTATGAGAAATGTAAGCATATACTTTTGCCGAAAGATTATATCCGCTATATGCTGACCGGGGAATACGCCACAGAGGTTTCAGACGCAAGCGGCATGAACCTGATGGATGTTGCTAAACGTGATTGGAGCAGCGAAATACTTGAAAAGCTTGAAATAAACAAGTCGCTTTTGCCGAAAATGTATGAGTCTTATGAAATTACCGGCGTAATTAACAAGACGGCCGCCAAATTAACCGGGCTTTGCGAGGGCGCCCTTGTGTCGGGCGGAGCGGGAGACAATGCGGCGGCGGCGATAGGCATGGGTGTGGTAAAAAATGGAAAGGCTTTTACGACTATTGGCACGTCGGGGGTAATTTTTGCTCATTCAGATAACGTGTCTATTGACCAACAGGGCAGGGTGCATACTTTTTGCTCGGCAGTTCCGGGCGCATGGACGGTTATGTCCTGCACGCTAGCGGCAGGAGGGTCGCTTCAGTGGTTTCGTAACCAGTTTTGTGCGTCTGAGATCGAGTCGGCGCTTGGCATGGGTGTCGATCCTTATTATATAATGGACCGACAGGCGGCTCGTTCGCCAATCGGCGCTAATAGGCTCATTTTTTTGCCGTATCTTATGGGAGAGCGTTCTCCGCTTTTAGATAGTTGCGCACGTGGCGTTTTCTTCGGTTTGTCCGCTATTCATCATAAGTCGGATATGATTCGAGCTGTAATGGAAGGAGTAAGCTATTCGCTTAGATCCTGCCTTGACATTATAAGCGGAATGGGCATTAAGTTTGACGAAATGCTTGCTTGCGGCGGGGGTGGGTCAAGCACGTTGTGGAGACAGATGCTTGCGGATATTTACAACTGCCCGGTAAATACGCTTTCGTCTAAAGCGGCGGCTTCTGCGGGAGGGGCACTTGGAGTTGCAATCCTTGCCGGTGTGGGAGCCGGGCTATATAAAAGTGTTGGAGAAGCTTGTGATAATATGATAAAGACAGATGTTCCGGTTATGCCGGATAAAAAACGCAATGCCGAGTATGAAAAGTATTATAAAGTGTTTTACTCCCTTTATCCCGCGCTCAAAGAGCAATTTAGAGAGTTGGCGAAGCTGTGATTTGAGATAAGTAAATTGGTCAACACTCAAAGCCCGGCGCCTGATTCAGGCGCCGGGCTTTGAGTGTGGGATGGTTTTGTTTTATAACTAATCTTTTCTTGGTTGGAGCACTGAATAATGTCCGTCGTCACGGCGATATACTACGTTAGTGTCGCCCGAATCGCCGTTTTTGAACATAAAGAAACGATGCCCTAACATATTCATTTGCAGAATAGCTTCGTCAACTGACATCGGCCTTAAAATAAATTCTTTATGTTTTATAACCTTAAAGTCTGGCTGTTCTTCAACCTCGTCATGAAATTCCTCGCTGAATGCCGAACTGTGAAGTCGTTTTTCGATTTTAGTTTTATTCTTTCTTATTTGACGTATAATGCGGTCAACGCAGGAGTCAAGAGCTTCATTCTTCTCAACCGCTGATTGCTCCGACCGAAATATCAGATTATCATGTTTTACTGTTAGTTCAAGTGTAATAGTATCCCTAATTGCGGAAAGAGTGATCTTGGCATTGGCTTCTTCGCCGAAAAAGCGGTCAAGTTTTTTTAGCTTTTTTTCTGCATACTCTTGAAAGTCGCCGTTGACCTGCATTTTTTTAGCTGTTATATTTACCTTCATCATAAACCTCCTATTATTTTTATCCTATAATTTAATTATAACATAAATGGTAAAAATATACAATAGTTTTTCAAACATCTGCGGCGGAGCCGCTTCCGATGTTTTTTAAAGCTTGGTGGCTTTTATTCATATATGATTTTTGCAATTATGCTGTTTGATAATAAAAACCCCTTTTTTGTTAAATATATCCTATCTGCGTCTATTGTTACGTGCCCTTCAGGGATATTCAAAAGCCTTTTTTCAAGTTCCGCTCTTCCAATACCGAAACGCTGGCATTCTTTATAAGTCAGGCCTTCGGTGAGCCGCAGCTTTAGCATCGCGTAATCAGCAAAAGCCGAAGCTTCGTCAGCTTCAGAGCCTATGGGTATCGTTTGTTGCGTGTGTGAATCGATGAAGCCCTTAATATCTTTGGTAACATAAAACCGCTCTCCAAAATAATAAGAATGCGCGCCTGCACCTATCCCCAAATAGGTTTCGCTTTTCCAGTATTTAAGGTTATGCTTGCACTCGAAGCCGGGTTTAGCGAAATTGCTTACTTCGTATTGAAGAAATCCTAGCTTTTCAAGCTCGTTTGCGGCGGTGAGATAAATATCAGCGACAGTATCTTCATCTGGTAAAACGGGAGGTTTTGACGAAAAAGGGGTGTTTGGCTCAATTTTAAGCATATATGCCGAAACGTGGGTAAGCGGTAGTTTGCCCAGCATGTCAATAGATCGCTTAACGCTATCAGCCGTCTGATATGGTATTCCGAGCATTAAATCTGCGGAAATATTAAAAAATCCGGAATCATATGCCAAACGTATCGAATTTATTGCTGTTTCCGCAGTATGGTTTCTTCCAATATAATAAAGTTCAGAATCCGAAAAAGACTGCACTCCAATTGAAATACGATTTACGCCGCTGTTTTTTAGCATTATTAAATCTCCGGTAGAGAGTCCTCCGGGATTTGATTCGATAGTTATTTCACAGTTAAGTTCACAATGAGCTTTGGCCAAAATTTGAGTTATTTCCCAAGGCATAAGCGAAGGCGTTCCCCCTCCGAAATATACGGTATCAAAGCTATCGTTATATTCTTTTAAGTTGCGTATAACCGCCTGCGAGTAGGAATAAGCAAGCTCAGGGTTAAAAGGAACAGAATAAAAATCACAATATGGACATTTTAATGATGGACAAAATGGAATATGAACGTATAATCCTATCATATAACGACCTCCGCTATAATATTATAATTCAAACGTCAAACTAACCGGTTATTCGTCAAGCTTTAAAACTGACATAAATGCTTCCTGCGGCACTTCTACTGTGCCTAACTGTCTCATTCGTTTTTTACCCTCTTTTTGCTTTTCTAAAAGTTTTTTCTTTCGGGTAATGTCGCCGCCGTAGCATTTTGCCAACACGTCTTTTCTAAGCGCTTTTACAGTTTCGCGGGCGATTATCTTTCCTCCGATTGCCGCTTGTACCGGAACTTCAAACAACTGCCTGGGGATATTGTCTTTAAGCCGTTCTGCGATCTTGCGCGCCCGAGCGTACGCTTTGTCCGCATGTACTATAAAAGACAGCGCGTCAACGATTTCGCCGTTAAGAAGGATATCAAGTTTAACTAGCTTTGAAGTCTTAAATCCGATAAGATCATAATCATAGCTAGCATAGCCTTTAGTTCGGGATTTAAGGCTGTCAAAAAAGTCGTATACGATCTCGTTAAGCGGAAGCTCGTAATGAATATCAACTCTTGCGGGGGCGGCTCCCGAACCCTCGTCTATATATTTCATATCCTTAAAAACACCGCGGCGATCTTGACATAGCTCCATAATATTCCCGACATATTCCGACGGGCTGAAAATATTGACCGACACCATTGGCTCCTGAGCCTCTAATATTTCGTCGGGTTTAGGATAATTGAGCGGATTGTCTATAAAAACCGTGTCATTGTTGGTGAGGGTGATTTTATATATGACCGATGGCGCGGTTGTGATGATATCAAGATTGTATTCCCGTTCCAGGCGCTCTTGGATTATCTCCATATGAAGCAGGCCTAAAAATCCGCATCTGAATCCGAACCCCAATGCGACGGAGCTTTCCGCTTCAAAAGTGAGCGAGGCGTCGTTAAGCTGCAGTTTTTCAAGAGCTTCTCTTAAATCCACATATCTTGCGCCGTCAGCAGGATAAATTCCGCTGAAAACCATTGGGTTAACGTTTCTGTATCCTGGCAGAGCTTCTTCGGCCGGATGTTCGGCGCTGGTTACCGTATCGCCAACTTTTGTGTCGCCTATGGATTTTATTGAAGCGGCAATATATCCAACCTCACCCGCGGAAAGCTTTTCGGCGTTTTTTAGGTTTACTGCCCCCATATAACCAAGCTCTGCGACTTGGAATTGCGCCCCGGTCGCCATCATGCTGATTTTATCCCCGACTCTTACCGTTCCTTCTTTTACTCTGACATAAACGATCACGCCCTTATAAGCATCGTAATAGCTGTCAAAAACCAAGGCTTTTAACGGCCTGTCCGGGTCTCCTTTGGGAGACGGGATGCGCCTTACTATCTGCTCCATTACCAATTTTATATTAACTCCGTTTTTTGCACTGATAAGGGGCGCATCTGAAGCTTCAACACCGATAATATTTTCGATTTCCTCAATGCAAGCATCCGGCTGAGCCGAAGGCAAATCAATTTTATTTATAACAGGTATTATCTCTAAATTCTGCTCAATGGCAAGATAAGTATTGGCAAGCGTCTGGGCCTCAATTCCTTGTGAGGCGTCAACTACAAGCACCGCCCCTTCGCAGGCGTTTAACGAACGGCTGACTTCATAGTTAAAATCAACGTGCCCCGGCGTGTCAATAAGATTGAATACATATTCGTTTCCGTTTTCAGCTTGATATTCAAGCCTTACCGCCCTTGCTTTTATGGTTATCCCACGTTCTCTCTCTATGTCCATATTGTCTAAAATCTGCTCTTCCATATCACGATCTGAAACAGCTTTTGTTTGTTCAAGTATACGGTCGGCTAAGGTCGATTTTCCATGGTCGATATGAGCTATGATACAAAAATTTCTTATTTTATCTGAATTATTTGATGAAGACAAATATCTGCCCTCCATTTAGTTGTTATTTACTTAATTTTACAGCTTTTTTAAAATTTTGTCAAGTTAATAACAAAATTTACAATCAATTAACAAACATCACTTGCGCTTTGTAAATATTTATGATATAATGTTTGTAAAATATAACTAATTGAAGGGGGTCCCAACATGATTTATGATAATAAAAAATCGGTTATTTTGGCTGTTGATGACGATCCGATAATTCTGAATTCGGTTTTATCCACCCTTAAAGATGAATATACCGTTGTTCCTTTTACATCTGGAGATTTAGCGCTTTCATATCTTGAAGAAAGAAGCGCCGATTTGATATTGCTTGACCTTGAGATGCCGGGCATGTCAGGGTTTGACGTATTGGTAAAACTGCTTAAAAATCAAACGACTTATAAAATACCGGTAATCTTTCTTACCGGCTCTATTGATGCCGACGGTGAGGCGACGGCATTGCAAATGGGAGCGGTCGATTACATATTAAAACCCATTCGTCCGCAGGCGCTGCTTACTCGGGTGGGGGTGCAGCTTGAGCTTCAGGCGCACAGAAAAAGGCTTGAAACCCTTGTGCGTGAAAAAACTATAAATCTTAATTTAGCGCTTGAAAAGCTTGAAAAACGTGAAGAAAATATATTCAATCTTTTGGCTAGGGTCACCGACATACGTGACAGCGACACCGGAATGCACATTGAGCGAAGCGCGAAATATACCGCTATCCTTTCAAATCATATCAACGCAAACCCCAGAGAGGGATATATCCTTAACGACTCACAGCGCGAAGACATTATAAAGGCCTCAAAACTTCATGACTTAGGAAAAATTGCAATTCCTGACACGATACTTTTAAAGCCTGGAAAGCTGACCACTGAAGAATTTATTATCATGAAAACACATACTTTATATGGCGAGCAGCTCATTGAAGACCTTATTGATTCTGAAAACAGCGATAATTTAATGATAATCGCGAAAGATATTATAAAATATCATCATGAAAAATGGGACGGAAGCGGATATCCCTGTGGGCTAAAAGATGTTCAGATACCGTTGGCGGCCAGAATAGCGGCTGTTGCCGACGTATATGACGCGCTTACTTCTCGTCGCTGCTATAAAGAGCCTTTTACACATGAAAAATCAATAGAAATTATTGAAGAAGACAGCAGAAAACATTTTGACCCTTATCTCGTTGAAATAGTATTATTACATTCTGAAGATTTTAAAAATATTTCACAAAATCCCAAATATATGATCTAAATTTGAATACCTGGCAGTTAAGGCGGAAAAAAAGCATGGAAAAAGCATTGGGTGTTTCTGAAAATGTAGGAGAGTATGTGCTAAGCGAAAATACGCGCATACTTATCGTGGACGACAATGAAATAAATTTAAGCGTTGTTGGTGGCTTGGTTGAAACCCTATACGGATTAGAGTGTGATTTCGCGCTTTCAGGTTTTGAGGCCATTGAATACGTTGAAAAGAATAAATATGACCTTATTCTAATGGATCATATGATGCCGGAAATAGACGGCGCTGAAACCACCAGAAAAATAAGGGCACTTGAAAAAAAAAGCGGGGACTCGGTTCCGATAGTCGCCTTTACCGCCAACAATGTTGATGAAATTAAAGACGAGCTTAGCAGCGCCGGAATGAACGATATACTTTCAAAACCAATTGATCATAAAGAGCTTTCACTTGTTTTGTTTAAATGGATACCTAAGGAAAAAATAATTTTGAAAGAAGAAGCGCCGCAAGCGTTTTGTGCCAATTACATCCAAAACAAAGAAGTGACAGGCAAAACGCCGACCGAACTAGCAACGTTTGTGACATTAAAAGGCACCGAAAATATTTGTGGGCTTGATATTAAGTCCGGATTGGCTTTTGTTGCTGAAAACCAAGAGGCCTATGAAAAATCCCTTGCTATTTTTACATATAAAACACCGAACACCATAACAGAGATGGAGAATTCACTTGAAAAAGGAGATATAAAAGACTTTTCAATAAGAGTTCATGGCCTTAAAAGTTCACTTGCTTCAATTGGCGCCGCTTCGCTCTCGAATCTTGCGCTTGATTTAGAAATGATGAGTAAGAACGGAAAAATTGAAGATTGCCGAAAGAAATTACCCGAATTAATAACTGGAACGCAAAAGCTCATCTTTGATCTTAAGAAGTTTTTTTCAGAAACGCCCGAATCAAAGCTTGGCGTGTTAGAGGTGAAACCCGAAGAATATCACACAAGAATTGATAAAATAAAGAAATTATATAAAAACTATGACTTTGAGGGATATTCTCGTGAGATTGAAGAACTTTCCAAGTTTAATTTTGAGAATACCCTTAACGAAAAGGTAAAGCGGCTTAAGCTTTTGGTCGAAACTTTTGATTATTTAGGGATAGGCGCTTTTCTTGATGAATAAATTACGGTTAATTAACATCTCTGCCCCGGAAAATCCGGGGCAGATTTAAGTTTATTACTGTTCTGTTCAGTAATGCATATGTGGTTTGGAGATGATAAATTCGGTGTACATATTGATTTTTGTTAAAACATACGGGATAGTCCTTTAACTTTAAATTTAGTAAATTTAAAGTTAAACGATTATAAAATGGACTTGCAAAAAAATAAAAACACAAGGAGCGTTGATATGAAACTTGAAATGTTTATCAATTTTAACGGCAACTGCCGTGAGGCAGTGGAGCTTTACGCTAAGGTTTTTAAATCGGAAGTTAAAAATCTTATGACTTACGGTGAGGCTCCACAAAATTCGGAATACCCTTTAAATGAATCTGACAGGGGAAAAATAATGTACGCCGACATTCAAATGGGCGGCATGATAGTAATGTTTATGGATATGCCCTCCGATTCTCCTTTGATTGTCGGCAATAACATAAACCCCACGGTAAATGTGACCGATAAAGTCGAAGTAGAAAGGCTGTGCGGAGAACTAAAAGAGGGCGGCAAGGTGTATGTGGAACCTCAAAAAACTTTTTTCAGCGAGTGTTATGCTATGGTAGAAGATAAATTTGGCGTGACATGGCAGATTTTATATTACAACAGTCAAGATTAGGATGTAATATATTTTGCTTGCTATAAAGCGCAAAATTTGCGTTTCTTATTGGTTGGCTAAAAAACCTTGACAAGTAATGGTAAATATACTATACTTATAAAGTTAACTGTGAATAATACCGCCCTATTTGATTAATAATATTTATTAAATATTATTTAAGGCAATACCGCACAGCTCTAGCGTGCAAAGCACGCAGTCGGATTTTTCGCCAAACTAGGTCATTTTGCCGCGAATATCCGTTGATATTTAAGGCAAAATTAACAAAGTTTAGAGTTTAGTGAGAAATACACAAGTGATTTGTGCGTCGAGCCGTTAAGCGTGAGTTGTGCGGTGTTGCCTTAACAATGGGTGATGTATATGGATAAAGAGTTATTGACCGATTCAGACGAAAACGAAGCCGATAATAGCGAGGCTGGGGAAGTTAAGGATCAGCTTGGCGACATAGGCATTGTGGCGGTCTCAAACGCTAAGCATAATGTCCAAACTATAACGATAATAGGCCAGATCGAGGGGCATTATATACTTCCCCCGCAAAATAAAACCACCAAATATGAGCATATCATTCCGGCTCTTGTCGCGATAGAGCAAGATTTGGATATAAAAGGGCTGCTTATTGTTATTAACACAGTCGGCGGAGACGTCGAGGCCGGGCTCGCTATAGCCGAGCTTATTGCCGGAATGAAAAAACCTACGGTATCGATAGTGGTGGGCGGGGGGCACTCAATCGGAGTGCCGCTTGCGGTTAGCGCAAAACATAGTTATATCGTGCCTAGCGCCACCATGACAATCCATCCCGTTCGTATGAACGGAATGCTGCTAGGGATTCCTCAAACTCTTTCTTATTTTGACCGGATGCAAGAAAGAATAATAAGCTTTGTCACCCGAAACAGCAATATTAAAGCCGAGCGCTTTAAAGAGCTTATGATGAAAAAAGATGAGCTAGTAATGGATGTCGGCTCAGTAGTTGACGGTGAAAACGCTGTGGGCGAGGGCCTTATTGATAGTTTGGGTGGGCTTAATGATGCGATAGAGTGCCTTTATACTTTGATTGAGGATGAAGAAGAAAAGATAAATCAAGGGGAGGTTAACCCATGTTCCATTCAATAATAAGTCTTGAGGATATTTTTTATCCGGATGGACCTCCGATAAATTATTGGGATCTATATCAGCAATACCCTATATATGATCATTCGTATTATTCGAACTTTCCCAATAATAAGCAAATATCTGATCGGGATAATCAGTAGGGTTTTAGAGCGTGTTAAAATAAACAGAAATGTTTAGATTTTCTGCGGATTTTTCGTTAGACAAAGCAATTTTGACGCGAATATCCGTTGATATTTAATGAAAAATTTTTAACCGCGGCATTTCGGGAAATAAGTAAAAATATTGGTGTTTTTGTTTGTGTGAGCACGCTCTAAATATGTCGAGATATGCATGCGGGTGCAAAATTTCTTTTAGGCGGCAGATGGAATATGATTGAAGTAAAAGACAAAGCACAAATAACAGCTGCCTAAGGCTTATTGAGATCAGGGAAAAAAATAAACAATATTTGGAGGTTGCTAGGTGAATTACATATTAATAATTATTCAGGCAGCAGTTCAAGGCCTGACAGAATTTCTGCCGGTATCAAGTTCGGGGCACCTATCAGTTTTACAGCATATAATGGGGGTCGGTGAGGAAAGTCTCACTATCTCCATTGTTTTGCATTTAGGGACGTTAGTTTCTGTATTTATCGCATTTTGGCCCACTGTTTTAGGAATGCTGAAAGAGTTTTTCTTTACTTTAGGCGATGTTTTTACGGGTAAATTTTCATGGAGTAAAATGAATGGCATGCGCCGCATGATGTTCATGGTTATAATCGCTACTGCCGTTTTGCTTCCGGCTTATCCGTTTAAGGATTATTTCACCGGTGTGGAGGGCGACGGAGATATTGTTTTTGAAGGCTGCGCTTTTATCTTAACCGCAATATTTCTGTTTTTATCAGACGCCTGTGCAGCGGGATACAAAACAGATAAGAATATTAAGATTACAGATGCTGTTACTGTCGGGTTATTTCAGGTGGTAGCATTGTTTCCGGGGGTGTCACGCTCGGGTTCGACCATCAGCAGCAGTTTGTTTTGCGGGTTAAGCAGGGAAACTGCCGTTACTTTTTCGTTTATGATGGGAATTCCCGCGATTTTAGGCGGAGGAGTTATGCAAATAAAAGAAGCGGTCGAAACGGGTGTGGTTTTAAATTATACTGAGCTGTTGATAGGGTTCGCAGTTTCTGCAATAGTGGGTTTTTGGGCTATAAAACTGGTTAAAATGCTTATTAAAAAAGAAAAAATGAAAATTTTTGGCGTATATACTGTGATATTGGGACTGGCATGCGTTACGGTCGGCGCGATAGAGCATATAACTGGCTGGAAATTTATTATTGTCGGATAAAAAAGCGAGGTAAAATATAAAATGGCGGGTAAAGTCAAAAATCCGAAACCGATTAAAAAAGAAGAGACGGCCAAAAGAATGGCGCGCGCACTTGAAAGCGAAAAAAGACGGCGGCAGATCTGGTCGGTAATACTTTTTGCTTTGGGTCTGTTGGCATCTCTTTTTTCGGTGATAGGAAAAACACATTCGGACATTCCTAATCTAGCTGATCAAATACACGGATTTTTAGCCGGAATGTTTGGCGTGGCGATGTTTTTTACGGGACCGTTTATTATTTACATTGCCGTTATAATAGCATCAAACAAAGACAACTCCCCGGTTATGGGAAAACTTGTGCAACTGATTGCCATCCTATTGCTTTTCAGCGCGGCGGTACAGATAATCTTTTTTGGTAAACCAACCGGATCCGAAGGTGAGGTTAATGGCTTTTTTGAAACAATTGGCATTGCCTTTTCTGACGGGATGGAAATTAAAGGGGGAGGAATAATAGGGCTTGTTTTGGGGCTGCCTTTGTTATTGTTTGGCAGAGTGGCCGCAAGCATAATTATTGCTCTTATAATCTTTGTGACCATAATGATTACCGCTAATATTTCACTTATTGATTTTCTTAAAGCGCTTGCTTATCCGTTTAAAAAAGTCGGGGCGGTTGCTGAAAAGAAGGTAAGGGATCGGATAGAAGATCAAAAAATTATAAAAGAGATACAGCGTGAAACCTCGGTAAAATACAATGACGGGGATGTTTTAGAAGAGATAAATCGAGCAAAGAGATTTTCTTCAATTGAAGCCGCGGCAAACTCGGTACATAAATTGACATCTGGCGACGAAAACAAATACCCCGAATCAAATGCCGAAGCGTTAGAGCAGCTGCCTTTGACAGCCGGCATGGATGATTTTGACTCCGGAGACGGGGCTTTTTATCCCGACTTGCCATTTTTGGGGAGCGGAGATGAAGCTGAAGAAGAGATTGAGGAAAAACCTCAAAAGAAGAATCCCTTATTTGAGGCAATTGAGTCTTATAACGCCGAATACGGCGAAGAACAGCAAAAAGACAACGATACGCCGCTTAAAATCAATGAATCTATGCGACATGAAATATCAGATTTTGAAAATGACGATGGCGAAATAAAACGTCTCGCTGAAAGGTATACGCTTCCGCCAGTCGTGTTGCTAAATGATATTGTCTCGGAAAAAAGTGCGGAAGATATTGAGGCGGAGCTACAGGGCAACGCGGAAACATTGATCGAAACACTGAAAAGTTTTGGGGTCCTGACAAAAATTGTGGGCATCTGCCGCGGTCCGTCAGTTACACGTTATGAAATACAACCGGCGGCGGGTGTAAAAATATCAAAAATTACCGGATTGGTGGACGATATCGCGCTTAATCTGGCAACCGCAGGCGTTCGCATTGAAGCGCCTATTCCAAACAAAGCTGCCGTAGGTATCGAAGTGCCGAATAAAAAGGTGGACATGGTTGCACTTCGTTCGCTTATCGACAGTGAAGAGTTTAGGAACACGGGAAGCAAGTTGGGCGCGGTTATCGGGAAAAACATTTCGGGAGAAATAATCATAGCCGATATTGCCAAAATGCCGCACATCTTGATTGCAGGCACTACCGGTTCAGGAAAATCGGTTTGTGTTAACTCGATCATAATGAGTATACTTTATCGTTCTACGCCGGATGAGGTAAGACTTTTGATGATTGA
>JAISVH010000048.1 GCA_031271685.1 Eubacterium sp.
GCCTGACGGCGCAAAATGTCATAATAATAATCACGCGGTATATCTATCTCCGTGAAAACCTCCAGGTCCGGCTTCCATTTAATATGCGTCCCGCTCCTTCCGCCGGATTTGGTCCTCACGAAGCCTTTTCCCTCGCTATCCTTGGTAACGTTAAAGCCCTTTTCAAAACGCAAAGTATGTCGCCAGACCCCGTTATCAGACTCAACCTCCATATACTCCGACGAAAACTGGGTGGCGCAAAGTCCCAGTCCGTTCAAACCCAATGCGAAAGTATAGCTTTCGCCGCTGTTGTTGTCATATTTACCCCCGGCGTAAAGCGTGCAGAACGCCAGTTCCCAATTATATTTCTCCTCGTTTTTGTTATAATCTATAGGTATCCCGCGCCCATGGTCAACGATTTCGACAGTGCCGTCAAGATAACGGGTGATGGTTATTTCAGAGCCGAAACCCTCCCTCGCTTCATCAATAGAGTTTGATAATATTTCAAACACAGAGTGCTGACAGCCTTCAATTCCGTCTGAGCCAAAAATAACCGCCGGCCTTTTGCGAACTTGATCAGGTCCTTTTAATGCTTTGAGACTGTGATCCCCATAGTTTTTTTTAGACATATAATTAAATCCTCTTTCAAATAAGCGTGCGGTGTTGCCCTAAGTCTTTATCAAAACGCTTTCACCAATAAACTCCCTCACCGGCGAATCGTCGGGAACATCTGCCGTTTGCACGGGAACGGATTCAAGCGCGATCTCCAAAAGCTTGTCAAGTTCGCCCGACACGCCCACTAGCTTTACAAGCGCCTCCAAGTCTTCAAGCATCAGTTCGCGATACACGCATATTTCATACGGCAAAAAAGCGTCTATATCAAAGCTTGCGTTTTTTTTAAACGGCATTATGTATTTCTCTTCGCCCCGTTCGACATCTTTAAAAAAACCAAAGGTTTCAAAAAAGCTCCTCCCTCGAAAAAGACGGTCGCGAACAAATCTGCGCGCCAAACGGATCTTAGACGGATGGAGCAGATCCCCGTTTTGCGATTGCAACCTGGTCCTTACTGAAACATAAATGCCGACGGAATGCTCCGATACCGTCCCGGTGATCTCCGGATTAAGCGCATGTATTCCTTCCAGTATGATTATTTCATTTTTTTCGCGCCTAAAAAGATATCCTTTTTCACGCCCCTGCTGCTTAAAATTAAATGATGGGACCTCTATCTCACGGCATTCTATCAAATCATTTAAATGTTTAGAAAGGAGTTGAATATCTAGTCGGCGCGGAGACTCATAATCCATTTGCCCGTTTTCTTCAAGCCTGTTGCGCGTATCGTCCCCGGATAAAAAATAATTATCCATAGAAATAACCCGCGCCGAACGTTCGAATTTTTTAAGAGCCTCTTTAAGACGAAAAGCCGAACCCGTCTTGCTCGACCCGGACGGGCCTGACAACAGGATTATAGGACAACCGGCAAAATTATTTACTATACCGGCCGCAACATCAAGTATCTGAAAAGAGTATTCCTCTTCGCAAAAATTTATAAATTTTTTATAATCGCTAATAAGCCATTTGTTTACGCTATTTATATTGATTATTCTCATGTTCACCTCATGTGCAGGTTATGACATCTAAAAAATAACGCAGAAACCGCAGTAAACCTGAAAAACCGGTTTAACTGCATATCATGCGTCTTTTTGCAATATTTTTGAACTTGTTTCAAGTTGATCTGCTATACGCTAACAAATAATAAAAGCTTTCCGATTTTATAGTTAAGAACCGCACAGCTCTGGCGTGCAAAGCACGCATTATTCATCACACAAAATAATGTTAGCATATTTTTAATATTTTGTCAATGACGAAAAATGAATTTTTATTGAATGCGGAATTGCCTTAGTAAATTTAGAGTTAAACGACTATAAATAATATTATTTTACATCGACAAATTTTGACAAAAATAACATATATTGTGTGATATAATTCAATATAGCAATAGATATGCTACATTACTACTTTCTATCGCAAAATAATATAATTTTTTATATGAAAGGAAGAACATAAAATGAATTCAGCATTTGAGACAAAAAATGCGACACCCGCCGTTCAGAGAACAGAGTTGAGTAAAGGATATAAAGTTCTGTTTAACGGAGTGAGCGACACAATAAAAGACCTTGAGTCGATTATAGGTCGTTTGGCGGTTTATCAGCAGATTGCAGAAGACATGTATATGGACGAGACATTGTGATATTAACTTGAAAACAAGCAAAAATAATTTCCGCAAAACCGCATGATATTTTGCATAAAATCTTATTGTGCAGATTATAATCATTTACCTTTAAATTTATCAAATTTAAAATTGCGCTGTTTGCGAACATCGCCCACAACGCGCACGTTGTGGAATCCCTTTAAATACAGATTTCGCGTTATTATTCTTGATATTTTCTAAGTAATTATAGCATTTGGACTTTTTATTGACTATAAGTCAAACTGCTATAACACCGCGCGAAGCGCGGTGAGCCGCCATCGGCGGCGAGCGTTTTTGTGGGATTAATTTCCATAAAAACGCAATTTGCTATAACTATAGCAATGCCTAGGCACTGTTAAATATCTAATTGACGGCAACGTCGTTCGCTAAAAAATAAAAAAAGAAACCGTTAAAACGGCTTCTTTTTTTCTGCGTTAATTACTTCCTTTTACGCGAAGCAACTAAGCCGGCGCCGGCGATAAGTGCAGGAATAACTGCAAGAGCAACGCCGGTTCCCGGGTTAGTCTCTTCTTGAACAGCTTCTTCTTCACCTACGTCCTCGGTTTCGTCAACGAATTCGATATCATCTTCTTCAACATCGCCTTCTTCAATGATTACTTCGCCTTCATCTTCGATATCCGCTTCATCTACGATTTCTTCTTCGCCTTCTTCAATGATGAGTTCCGGTTCTTCTTCGGGATCAGCGCTTACTGTTGCAACCATTGCGGTTACCGCTACTGCAAATGCAGCCATTGCGGCCAGTAATTTCTTTAATTTCATTACTATTGTCCTCCAAGTTTAGGTTTGTCTTAAATAGCAAAGCTATTTATTATATTATAACCATTTTAATAATAAATTTCAATAGCTTTATTAAAATAATTTAAATAATTTAACATATTTATTCAATTTTCTTACATTTAGTCCGTATTTTATCAACAAGCGGAGCTAAATACTGTCAAAACGCTAAAAAAGCATATGTTTTTTAATTAAACAAATATATTATTTCACAACTCCATCACAAACCAATCAAAATCTGCGTTGACAAATGTATGTATCGGGTTATACGAGTATATTCCAACCATGGTTCCTGTGTGATGTTTTCCTTTTTCCACCCCCTCGTCGCAAAGGAAAGTGCAATCTTGCTCTTCTCCCGCTAATTTCCAGTTTTTATTGTCAAGGCTAAAATAAAAAGAGCGTGTTTGTCGCCTTGTTTCTACTTTTAAATATATAAATCCGCTATCAAAAGGAACATCGTGTCCTTCGAATGCTTTTATCACTCCATTGCGATTTTCTATGACGTTTATTTTTATTCTGTCATTATAGCATTTACAAAATTTAATATAATTATTCACACCGTAATAGCAGACTAGGCCTGCTTCCTGTCCGTTATGGTCGGGATTGTAATCAAGCTTTATCGTAGCCGTATAAAAATGTTCGGGCTCGCGCCGGACCAATACGTTATAAGCGCGACGATCGCAAAGATCATATTTTGATCCCTTAAGCCTAAGAAAACACGGTCTTTCTTCAAGGCTAAAATTATCCATTCTGGGGTTTCTCACCCATTCCCAAATTGGTGAAAGTTTTTCAGAGCCAAAATCATCTGAAAGAAGCTCTTTATAAATCTTTTCAGGAATAGAAGGTGCCAACTGAACCGCGCTGGGTCCGTTTGACCCGTTTATCACCGGCCAGCCGTCATCTGTCCAAACAACAGGATCAAGAGCGGTTTCCCGGCCTATAGTTGAGTAATTGCCTTCGTTTCTGCGAACACAAAGATACATTACCCACCAGTCGCCATTTTGGGTTTGCACAAATTTTCCATGTCCCGCCCTTTGTATTTCGGCTTCAGGATATTTTTGAGTCATAACAGGATTATGCGGACATTCCTCATACGGGCCATAAATATTTTTGGCGCGCGCAACGCTTATCCGGTGTCCGTAGCCGGTTCCTCCCTCTGCAAGTACGGCATAATACCAACCGTCTTTTTTAAATATATGAGGTCCTTCAGGACAGCGAGCGGTCCCTTCCCATGCACAGACCGACGGTTTTATAACTTCAGTGCAGCTATCGTTTAAAACCGAGATTGATACGCCCGGGGCGGTAATCAGATAATGGGTCCCATCATCGTCGATAAAGTGAGACGGATCAATGGAATCCACTTTTAATGTCCATGGTTTCGAATATGGTCCTTCAGGCTTGTCAGAAGTCATAACAAGCTGAATCCTCAACATTCCGGAGCCATTCCCGTCATCAGGGTTATTAAGTCTCAAAGGAGCAAAGATATAATACTTTCCGTCATGATAAGAGATATCGGGTGCCCAAATGCCATGGCTGTCAGCGATATCGCTCAAATCAAGGTGCTCGTTTTGGGTTATCGCATGCCCAATAAGTTCCCAATGTACTAAATCCCTCGAGTGATGAATAGGAATAGCAGGGAAATACTGAAAGCTGGAATTTATGAGATAAAAGTCCTCTCCCGCCCTTATTACTGACGGATCGGGGAAAAACCCACGTACAACCGGGTTTTTATAAAATTTTTTTTCTTTATTAACCAATATACCCTCCCATATCGCCTTAACGTTTCACTTAAACTCTTTCAAACATCTGCGGATTTGCCGCTTCCCGTGTTCTATAATCGTTTAACTTTAAATTTAAAGTTAAACGATGATTGCGCTGTTTGCGAATAGTGCCCGCCGCTGGCGCAGTCAGCACGGAACCCTCCGCCTAGAGGCTGTGGACATGAACGCGGTTATATTTATACGTTAAACCTGAAAAGCACTACATCTCCGTCCTGCATTACATACTCCTTGCCTTCAAGGCGAACCAATCCCTTTTCCTTTGCGGCGGCCATAGATCCTGAAGCTATAAGGTCGTTATAAGCTACGACTTCGGCACGGATAAAGCCTTTTTCAAAGTCGGTGTGAATTTTTCCGGCGGCCTGTGGGGCTTTTGTTCCCCTTTTTATCGTCCAAGCGCGGACTTCTGGCTTGCCCGCCGTCAAATAAGATATAAGTCCTAATTGACTGTATCCCTGCTTTATTATTCGATTAAGCCCGCTTTCAGAAAGATTAAGTTCAGCCAAAAACAATCGCTTGTCCTCCGCATCCATGCCGGCTATATCCGCTTCTATCGAAGCGCAAATAGGAAATATCTCACTGTTTTCTTCGGCCGCAAGTTTTCTAATCGCCGACAAATTCATATTATTTTCAACACCGGAAACAAAATCTTTTTCATTAAGATTTGCCGCATAGATAACCGGTTTGTTTGAAAGCAGCGGGGTATCGGCAATAATCTCCCTCTCATTTGCGGAAAACTCAAAACCACGGGCGGATTTACCGTTTTCGAGATGAAAAGCTAGCCTTTCTAAAAAATCTAGCTCAGCTTGGTAGGATTTATCTCCTTTAAGCAGTTTTTTTGTTTTGTCAATTCGGCGCGAAAGAATCTCTATATCTGAAAAAATAAGTTCTAGATTGATCGTCTCTATATCCCTAAGCGCATTGATTTCTCCGTTGACATGAATCACATTAGGGTCTTCAAAACAGCGCACGACATGGATTATCGCATCGACTTCGCGGATATTTGAGAGAAACTTATTGCCCAACCCTTCTCCCTTCGAAGCACCTTTTACCAATCCCGCGATATCGACGAATTCTAACGCCGCGGGCGTTAATTTGTCCGGACTGTGCATTGCCGCAAGTTTGTCAAGGCGCTCATCCGGCACGGAAACTATCCCTACGTTAGGTTCAATAGTGCAAAAAGGGTAGTTTGCCGATTCGGCCCCGGCATTGGTCAGCGCGTTGAACAATGTGCTTTTGCCGACGTTAGGCAACCCCACCATTCCAAGTTTCATTTGCCGCTCCTTTTCATTTCATTAGCTTATAGTATAACATCAAATCCTTATTTTTTCAAGACAAAATAAACAATATAAGGTATTATTTTTAATAAATAATCAAAATTTATAAAAAATACTTGACAACGGCATAAAAACATGTTAAACTACAATTAGCACTCAAAGCCAAAGAGTGCTAACACTCAAAAGGCGCAAGTGCTATTTTGTCATTTTTATTATTTTACCGGGAGGAGTGTTTTTCATGGAGCGTATATATAAGGTGCTTGACGCTATAGTTGACGAGTATATACGAACCGGCGAACCGGTAGGCTCAAAAGCGCTTCAAGAAAAAATTGACGTTAAAGTATCTTCGGCAACCATAAGAAACGACATGGCATCGCTTGAGGCATTGGGTTTTTTAGACCATCCGCACACCTCGGCAGGCAGGATCCCGACTATACGCGGTTATAAGCTTTATATTGAGCGAATACGGGAAAAAGAGGCCATATCAACAGGTGAAAAAGAAAAAATAGACGAATTTTTTAAGGGGATTTCGGATGAAAGCGACGGAGCGGTAATTGAAAACGCTTCGAAGGCCCTTTCTGAAATCACAAAATGCGCTATAGTTTCAACAAACATGATAAGTAAGTTTTCAATAATCACAAAGGTTAATATAATTCCGACCGGCAAGCGAATGTATGTTCTGCTGCTGATCACCTCATCGGGAGATATTAAAAATAGGGTTTGCCGCCTTTCATTCGACCTGACTGACGATGAAATGGATTTTTTTATAAAGTTCATCAACCAAAACCTTGAGGGGCTTAACGCCGACAATTTAAGCGAAGAATTTATTGAAAAACTGACCGCTTCTTTAGGAAGCTATATGCTGTCACTCTCCCCTCTTTTAAAGGCGGTAACCGAGCTTTCGCTTGAAATGAGGAAAAAACAAGTGCTTTTAGAGGGCGAGACAAAGCTTATCGCTAGCAACGAGCTTGAAAAAGACGAGATAATAGCCCTTATCGAAAGCAAAAACCAACTTACGGAATTACTGGACGCGGCTTTTTCGGGGATAAACGTTATTTTCGGAAAGGAAACAGATACTTTTGTGGTGCAAAACGCGGGAATGATAACCGGAGGCTTTCAAAAAGACCACAAACCCGCGGGGAGTTTTGGGGTTATCGGGCCAATGAGGCTTGATTATAAAAGGATAATACCTTATATAGAATATTTCAGCGAGAAAGTGACAAATATACTTTCTTCCAAAGCAGAGGAGGATCCAGTCACAATCGAGAAGGAGGAAAAAGGCATTGATGAAAAATAGCCAAAGCGAAACGGCGGAGCAAGCGAAAGCAGAAGAAAATCAAACGGAAGAGTCTGTCATCACTAAAAAAGAAACAGAAGAAATCCCCGGGAAAAATGAACGCGTAACAGAAGAAATAAAAATAGAAGAACAGGAGAAAGACCCAAAAGAAGCAGAAATTGAAAAGCTTAACGACCGCCTTTTAAGGCAAGCGGCGGAATACGATAACTACCGAAAACGCACAGCAAAAGAACGCGTGGAGCTTGAATCCGAAATTACCGGCAAAATAATATCTAAGCTTTTGTCGGTGTTGGACAACTTAGACCGGGCTATCTCTTTTGAATGCTCTGACGGAGCTTTTAAAAAAGGCGTTGAGTTAATAAATGAGAGCTTTCTGTCAACGCTTGCCGAGCTTGGCGTGGAAGAAATAAGGGCCTTGGGTGAAGATTTCGACCCGAATCTGCATCAAGCGGTCGGACAGGTAGAAAATCCTGATTTTGAAAGCGGCCAAGTTGCGGAAGTATTTCAAAAAGGGTATAAAATAGGCGAAAAGGTAATTCGATTCGCAATGGTAAGCGTAGTTAGTTAATTGACCATGAACAACTATTGCGGCCGCTTTGCAGGCAGACTATAGCGGTTTAACTAATAAACAATAAAAAGTCTAACTGCTATAATTGTCAGTTGAAAATATGAAAGGAGATAAAAAAACATGGCAAAAATTATAGGAATAGATTTAGGAACGACTAATTCGTGTGTCAGCGTTATTGAAGGCGGTGAAGCGACCGTCATCACCAACAGCGAAGGAAACAGAACCACCCCTTCAGTGGTAGCTTTTACGAGAGATGGAGAGCGTTTGGTTGGCCAGCTTGCTAAAAACCAGTCGGTAACCAACCCGGATAATACCGTTATGTCAATAAAAAGACATATGGGAAGCGACCACAAAGAAGAGCTAAACGGTAAAAAATTTACGCCGCAGGAAATTTCGGCAATGATTTTGCAAAAGCTTAAGAGCGATGCCGAAAGCTATCTCGGCGAAAAGGTTTACAGTGCGGTAATTACCGTTCCCGCCTATTTCACCGACTCGCAGAGACAGGCGACAAAAGACGCCGGGCAAATTGCCGGGCTAAAGGTAGAGCGTATTATAAACGAGCCTACCGCGGCGGCCCTGGCATATGGAATAGATAAGGAAAACGAACAGAAAATTTTAGTATATGATTTAGGCGGCGGCACATTCGACGTATCTATCATTGAAATAGGAGACGGCGTTCAGGAAGTTTTGGCGACCGCCGGAAACAACCATTTAGGAGGCGACGACTTCGACCAAAGAGTAATCGACTTCCTCATAACAGAATTCAAAAAATCAGACGGGGTAGACTTATCAAAAGATAAATTTGCGTTGCAACGCCTTAAAGACGAGGCGGAAAAGGCAAAAATCGCTCTTTCAGGCTCGACTTCGGTCAATGTGAATATCCCTTATATCACAGCCGACGCAAGCGGGCCCAAGCATATGAATCTGTCACTAACAAGGGCAAAATTCAACGAGCTGACCGCGGACCTTATTGAAGCCACCATGAGCCCGTTAAAACAGGCGCTGTCCGACTCAGGTCTCAAAGCATCAGAAATAGATAAAGTATTGTTGGTGGGCGGCTCCACCAGAATCCCGGCAGTTCAGGACGGCGTTAAAAATTATATTGGAAAAGACCCATTCAAAGGAATCAACCCCGATGAATGCGTAGCGATGGGCGCGGCAATACAGGGCGGCGTTTTGAATAAAGAAATCACCGATATTTTGCTGCTAGACGTTACCCCTCTGTCATTGGGGATAGAGACCGCAGGCGGAGTATGCACCCGTATGATAGAGCGCAACACCACTATTCCAACATCAAAATCTCAAATTTTCTCGACTTATTCGGATAATCAGCCCAGTGTTGACATAAATATCCTTCAAGGCGAGCGTGATTTTGCGGCGGACAACAAATCTTTGGGCTTGTTTAGACTGGACGGTATTGCCCCGGCGCCAAGAGGTATTCCCCAAATCGAGGTAACTTTTGACATAGACCGCAACGGTATCGTCAGCGTCACCGCCAAAGATTTAGGAACCGGAAAGTCGCAGAACATTTCTATTACTTCGTCAACAAACATGTCAAAAGAGGATATCGACAAAGCTGTAAAAGAGGCCGAAGCGTTTGCCGAAGCTGACAAAAAGCGCAAAAACGAGGTAGACGCTCGCAACGAAGCGGAGCAGTTAGTGTATCAGATAGAAAAATCAATAACTGATTTCGGAGATAAATTCACCGAAGACGATAAAACCAAAGTCAATCCAAAATTAGACGCACTTAAGGAATCTCTTAAAGGGACGGATATCGAAAAAATTAAATCCGATAGAGAAACGCTTCAAAAAGAATTTTATGAAGTGGCGGGGCGGATTTATCAGGCGCAAGGTGCGCATCAGTCTGAAGTAGTGAATGACGGCGCGGAAAACGTTTCGGATTCGTCAGCCGGCGACAACGTGGTAGACGCTGATTTTAAAGAGTAGTATTTAAAGTTTTTATAGCATTTTGATAAAATATTTACGTTTTTAAGTATGTTATAACCGCATTTATGTCCCCGCCTCTTAGGCGGCGGGTTCCATGCTGACGCTTGTTAAAACACTGGAAGCGGCTATGCCGCAGATGTTTGAAAAGAAGTCCTCGAGAACGCCGATATCATCGGCGTTCTCGAAAGCCGCCTCTCGCAAACCGCGCGGTGTGCGGCGATGGCATATAGGGGGCTACCTAAATGGCAGATAAGAGAGATTATTACGAAGTTTTGGGGCTGAAGAAAGGCGCGAGCGAAGACGAAATAAAAAAAGCATACCGCAAGCTTGCGAAGCAGCACCATCCTGATTTAAATCAAAACGATCCAAAAGCCGAAGAGAAATTTAAGGAGATCAACGAAGCAAACGACGTGCTTTCAGACCCTTCGAAACGCCAACGTTACGACCAGTTCGGCCACGCCGGGATTGACCCCAGTTATGGCGGAGGGGGCGGATTCGGCGGGTTTAGCGGAGGATTCGGCGGGTTTGGCGGATTCGGCGGAGAAGGTATCGATTTAGGCGACATATTCGATTCAATTTTCGGATCGGGGGGGATGGGAAGCGCGCGTTCATCGGCGGGTGCGGCAAACTCACCTCGCCGCGGCTCGGATATAGCGGTGGGACTCGATATAAGCTTTATGGAAGCCTGCAAAGGAGTTTCACACGAAATCGATATTAACCGCGCCGAAACCTGCGATACCTGTAACGGAAATGGCGCCAGACCGGGAACCTCTCCCAAAACCTGTCCGGAATGCAGCGGAGCCGGTAAGGTTAGAATCCAGCAAAGGACTATTTTAGGCACGATGTCTTCTGCACAAACCTGCACAAAATGCCAGGGAAAGGGAAAAATAATCGAAACTCCCTGCACCACCTGCAATGGTGCGGGCCGAGTGCAAAAGCGCAAGAAAGTGTTTGTCGAAGTCCCCGCCGGCATAGACGATGGGCAAATCCTAGCAGTGCGCGGCGAAGGAAACATCGGCGTTAACGGCGGAGCGAAGGGAGACCTTAACGTGCGTATCATGGTGCGAAAGGATCCGTTCTTCGAACGTAGAGGCTTTGATATACATTGCGACGTCCCGGTTTCGTTCGCTCAAGCGGCGTTAGGCTCTGAAATAGAAGTACCCACCATTGACGGTAATATAAAACTGTCCGTTCCGGAAGGCACGCAGCCCGAAACGGTGCTGCGTCTCCGCTCTAAAGGAGTAAAGCGCTTACAGCGCGAAGGACGCGGAGACCAGTTCGTAAGAATTATAGTTGAAGTTCCGCGAAATCTTAACAAAAAGCAAAAAGAACTTTTTATGCAGCTTGAAAGCGAGCTTAATGATAAAAATTTTGAAAAACGAAAAAGTTTTTTTGAAAAGCTAAGAAAAAAGTAATAAAGAAATTTATTCAAACATCTGCGGCGTAGCCGCAGATGTTTGAACGTTAATCGCTGCTATTTAAAAAAATTATTTTTTACAATTTTGGAATAGATTATAAAGTTATAATATGGCAATAAAACTTGATTAATCTTTTTAAATGGTGTATAATGTATTTGCAATTAATTGCTATATTAAATTATAGCGGATCAGCATGAAAACAAACCCTAAAAATTTTAATAAAACCGCTTGTTATCAAGTTTTTAGCCATTTTTAGAATGTTTTTTTGATTTTTTGACTATGACTTAAAGTGTAGTCAATCAATTTAAAAAACCTAAAGGGTTTTTAAATAGCGGAAATGTCAACTGTCAACCTTAGGGTGCTCGACTGACTATGTAGGCGCACGCCGCGCCTTAAAAACGCATCTAGCTTTTTAAAACTGACCAACTATAAACCAATTTTAAAGGAAAATTTAATTAATGAAGTATATTGGTCTTGACGTAGGCTCAACTACTGTCAAAATTGTTGTCATAAACGATGAAAGCCGACTTTTTTACAGCAAATACCAAAGACATTATTCCGATATTAAAAAAACGCTTGCCGAGCTGCTGTCGCAGGGGTTGGACTCGGTCACCGACAATAGCGTTTATATTGCGGTTACCGGTTCGGGCGGCATCAGCGCGGCAAGGTGGCTTGATATTCCATTTGTTCAGGAAGTAAGCGCAGGGGCGAACGCTACCGAAAAGTTAATACCGGAAACCGATGTTGCTATCGAGCTTGGCGGCGAGGATGCGAAGATCACATATCTCTCAGGAGGACTTGAACAGCGCATGAACGGCACCTGTGCCGGGGGCACGGGCGCGTTCATAGACCAAATGGCGTCCCTTTTAAATACTGATATCATCGGACTTAACGAGTTGGCTAAGGATTTTGAAACGCTTTATCCTATAGCCTCACGCTGCGGCGTGTTTGCGAAATCCGACATACAACCGTTGCTTAATGACGGCGCGCGAAAGGCGGATATTGCCGCATCAATTTTTCAATCTGTGGTAAACCAAACTATAAGCGGTCTGGCCTGCGGCAAACCTATCCGCGGAAAAGTCGCATTTTTGGGCGGACCGTTGCACTATCTGTCTGAGCTTAGGAAAAGATTTGTTGAAACACTAAATCTTTCCCCTGAAAATATAATAATTCCTGAAAATGCCAATCTATTTGTCGCGATCGGATGCGCTTTGTCGGAAAACCGACAAGAGCAGGATGTCAGCGCGCTTAAGGAAAAAATCGCAAAACTATCAAGTGTTGCCGTGCATGAGGTAGAACGCTTGAAGCCGCTGTTTGAGAGCGAAAAAGATCTAAAAGAGTTTATAAGGCGCCACTCGAATGAAATAATTGCAAAATCGGAATTAAAAAACCATGCGGGTCCCTGCTATTTGGGCGTGGATATGGGGAGCACAACCACTAAGGCGGTCCTTATAAATAATAAGGGTGAAATTTTATATTCGCACTATGACAATAATATGGGAGACCCGCTTAAGGCGGTCATAGCTATTTTAAATGAAATATATAAAATCATGCCGGACGGAGCTTTTATAGCAAAGTCTACTGCAACCGGATACGGGGAGCATCTTGTAAAGGCGGCCTTGGGAATAGATTTTGGTGAGATCGAGACAATGGCTCACTATAAAGCGGCGGAAAAACTGCTTCCCGGCGTGGAATTCATCCTTGATATCGGCGGACAGGACATGAAATGCATTCGCATCAAAGACGGAGAGATCGAGAGCATTTTGCTTAACGAGGCCTGTTCAAGCGGTTGCGGCTCGTTTATCGAAAATTTTGCCAACGCATTAGGTATGAACGCGTCGGAATTCGCCGAAAAAGGTCTTGAATCTAAGGAGCCGGTAGATTTGGGTTCGCGCTGTACCGTTTTTATGAATTCAAGGGTCAAGCAAGCGCAGAAAGAAGGCGCAGACATCTCTGACATTTCATCAGGACTAAGTTATTCGGTAGTTAAAAACGCGCTATTCAAAGTAATAAAAATCCGAGACCCGGACCAGATGGGCAAAAAGATCATCGTTCAAGGAGGAACCTTTTTAAACCGGTCAGTTCTGCGGGCGTTTGAGCTTGTAGCCGGACGTCAGGTCTTTAGGCCCGATGCGGCGGGCCTTATGGGGGCGTACGGCGGAGCTCTTATTTCCCTTGAGCGCGATGACGGAGCCCAATCGACAATTGCGGATAAAGATAAGCTTAAAGATTTTAAAGTTAAAAAATCTACAGCGCGGTGCGGGCTGTGTGAAAACAACTGCCTTCTTACAATCAGCAAATTCCCTGACGGATCAAAATACATAACCAATAATCGATGCGAAAGAGGGGCGGGGAATCAAAATCTCTACAAAAACTCCGCTAAGTTGCCAAATCTTTATGCCTGGAAATATAAACGCGTTTTTGATTATCAGCCTTTGCCGCCTGAAACGGCAAAGCGCGGAATAGTCGGGATACCCAGAGTTTTGGGGCTGTATGAAAATTATCCGTTTTGGTTCAGTTTTTTTTCCGAGTTGGGTTATAGCGTTAAATTGTCGCCAAATTCCTCTCGTGAAATATATGATATGGGTATTGAGACCATGCCCAGTGAATCAGTATGTTATCCGGCAAAATTAGCTCACGGACATATTACGTCGCTGCTTAACGACGGCGTGAAGTTTATATTCTATCCTTCACTGCCATATGAAATGAACGAAGGCGGCGGAGATAACCATTATAACTGCCCTGTTGTGGCAACCTATAGCGAGGTTATAAAAAATTCGGTCCCCGAGCTGCGCGACCGTAAAGTTCTATTTATGAACCCGTTTTTGCCGCTTTATGACCATGAGCGAATGGCAGGCCGTCTGGTTGAAGAATTTTTGCCGCTTGGAGTTTCGGGGGAAGAGATAGGCAGAGCTCTCGCAAAGGCGTATAACGAAGATAAAAAATTTAAAGACGACGTTAAATCAAAGGGCAAAGAAGTTTTAGACATGCTTGGACAAACCGGGCAAAAAGGCATCGTTTTGGCGGGCAGACCTTATCATATAGACCCGGAAATAAACCATGGGATTCCTGAAATGATAAATGGTTGTGGATTTGCCGTGCTGACGGAAGATTCGGTTTCACATTTGGGAGAGATCATAAGACCGCTTCGCATTGTAGACCAATGGATGTATCATACGAGACTTTATGCTGCGGCGACCACAGTGGGGCAAAACCCTAATTTAGAGCTAGTCCAGCTCAACTCATTCGGGTGCGGGCTAGATGCCATTACCACTGATGAGGTGAGCGAAATACTTTCGAGCTATGGCAGGATGTATACCGTGCTTAAAATAGACGAGGTTAACAACTTAGGCGCGGCAAGGATAAGGCTACGTTCGCTTATATCGGTAATCGAAGAGCGTGAGCGCGCTAAAAAAAATGCTTATAAAGGCTTTGAAACTTATAAGAAGCCTCCTCTTTTCACTGAAGAAATGCGTGGACGGCACACTATACTCGGACCCCAAATGTCGCCCATACATTTTGATTTGATTGAAGCGGCGTTTGGACTATGCGGATATAACCTTGCGGTGCTAAAGGATACCTCAAAAAAAGTTGTTGACACCGGCTTAAAATATGTGAACAATGACGCGTGCTATCCGGCAATTTTAGTGATAGGGCAGCTTATACAAGCCTTGGAAAGCGGAAAGTATGATTTAAACAACACTTCGGTGCTTATCACCCAAACCGGAGGCGCATGCCGTGCAACAAACTATGTTTCAATGCTGAAAAAAGCGCTTTCTGACGGTGGTTTTAAAGATATTCCTCTTATATCGCTTAATTTTGTAGGTATGGAAAAAAATCCGGGATTTAAAATTACTTGGGATTTGGCGGTGCGCGGGTTTATGGCGGTGATTTACGGTGATTTGCTGTCGCGATGCCTTTATAAAGTAAGGCCTTATGAAATCGAAAAAGGAGCCGCAAACCGGTTATATCAAAAATGGAACGGCATATTCAAGGAAAGTTTAAAATCTTTAAACCTTTTAAAATTCAGCAGAAACTGCCGTAAAGCTATCCGTGAATTTGACGCTATCCCTGTATACGATATAAAAAAACCGCGTGTCGGAATAGTAGGTGAAATATTGGTAAAATACCATCCCGTCGCCAATAATAACGTTATAGACTTAGTAGAGGCCGAAGGGGCCGAAGCGGTAGTCCCCGACTTGATGGGCTTTATTTACTATATATGCGACCACGTCAACACTAGAAAAGAGTTTTTAACCGTAACCGGCAAGCGATATTTTCTCTCAAATTTAGCGATAAAATTTATTGAATGGCTTTCTAAAGCTTATATTGAAGAATGCAGAAACACTAAATTCGGTGCGCCGATGAAGATAGCCGATATGCGCAGATTAGTGGACGGTATAGTTTCTACCGGAAACATAGCGGGTGAAGGTTGGTTTTTGTCCGCCGAAATGATCGAGCTTATGCGCGACGGTGTAAATAATATCATATGCATGCAACCGTTTGCCTGTCTGCCCAATCATGTTACCGGCAAAGGCGTTATCGGCGAGCTCAAGCGCGTTAATCCATTTTCTAATATAATCGCGGTAGACTATGATCCCGGTGCTAGCGAAGTAAATCAAGTCAATCGTATTAAACTTATGCTTACCCAGGCGTTTAAAAATCTTTATCTGCCTGCAAAAGAAATTAAGCGTGAGGAAATCACGCTTGAAGATAAATATGATTTAGTCATTAATAATTAATTGAAAGGAATGGAACATCATGAGCGAAATTAAGTTCACTACCGACGGGGGATCACAAAACCAATTTAAGAAAGCCGGCAAACTTATCACTGCCGCCATAATAGTTATATTTGCGCTTATCGTGATTTTTAATTCGTTTAATATTGTCAATGAAGGATTTATCGGAGTAAAATACCGGTTCGGAAAGATCGTTAATGAGAATATGGAGCCCGGGCTTAATTTTCATCTGCCGTTTATAGAATTGATAAGCAGCGTGGATATCCGCAACCAAATGTATGAGGTAACTACCGACGCTTATACCAGCGATACCCAAACGGTAAATGAGCTTAAGCTTAAGCTAACCTATTGCTATGACCAAAGCAGGCTTTCCGGCATAATCCGCGAAACGGGCATTTCAAACATTGAACAGCGGATACTTGTCCCTAACGTCGCAAAAATAGCCAAAAACGAAATAGGCAAAGTAAGAGCGGAGATGTTGGTGCAGTCACGAGATGAGATCCAGTCGGCTATACAAGAAAAACTTTCGGAAGCGTTGGTGCCCCATGGGGTGGTGGTAACCCAGTTCGCCCTTGAAAATATAAACTTTGACGACGCTTTTGAAGCGTCGATCCAAGCAAAGGTTATTGCCGAGCAAGACGCGCTGCGCATGCAGAACAAAACCCGCGAACGGGAAGAAGAAGCCAAGCAGGTAGTTATAAAGGCACAGGCTGACGCTGACAGCGTAGAGATAGCCGCCGAGGCTCAAGCGCGCGCGATAGAGCTTCTACAGCAGCAATTGGCCGCTAATCCTAACTACATCGAGTATCTTAAAATTAATAATTGGAACGGCACGCTTCCGCAAGTCATCGGAGACGGTGTTAATCCTTTCGTAGTTCTTGAAGGCGGAACAGTAAGCAATACGACCTCAAACAGACAGACACAAAGCGCGGGCGCATAAAAATTGGGTTATTTCAAATATCCGCGGCAGAGCCGTTTTCATTGTTTTAACAAGCGTCAGCGGGGGATTTTCAATCCCCCACGCCGCCTAAGAGGCGAGAGACATAAACGCGGTTATAATTGATTGCGCAGGAGTTTTAATGAATCAACAAAACATAACTTTTGAAGGCTTTATAAGCGGCTTTAATCCCGTGCAAAAGCAGGCGGTTTTGCACAGCGAAGGTCCGTTGCTGATTATAGCGGGGGCCGGGAGCGGCAAAACGACCGTGCTTTGCGGTCGAATAGCTAACTTGTTGTCGTCGGGAGTTTGCCCGTGGCAGGTTTTAGCCGTTACTTTCACAAATAAAGCGGCGATGGAATTAAAAGAACGGCTTAACAAAATGGGCGCGAACGCGAATGACGTTTGGGCCCTTACTTTCCATTCCTGTTGTGTTAAAATGCTTCGGCGCGGTATTGAACGCTTAGGCTATAAAAATAGCTTTGCTATTTATGACACCGATGATTCAGCGCGGGTCATAAAACAGTGCATGGTCGATTTGGGGATAACCGATAAGGCTTTCAGCCAGAAAATGATACAAAACATTATTTCACGCGCCAAAGACAAGCTTATTTCTCCCGAAAAATTTGAAGATAACGATGAATATGCCGCAAAAATGGTAAAGTCAGTTTATAAAGAGTATCAAAAGCGATTAAAGCAGCAAAACGCTTTGGATTTTGACGATATTATATTTAAAACCGTGGAGATGCTTCGGGAAAATCCCGACATACTTGATAAATGGCAGACCCAATTCAAATATATAATGGTAGATGAATATCAAGATACCAACATGGCGCAGTTCGAGCTGATTTCTTTATTGGCCGGGAAATATGGCAACCTTTGCGTGGTGGGTGACGAAGATCAAAGTATCTACCGATTCAGGGGCGCGACAATTGAAAATATACTTTCTTTTGAGAGACAGTTCTCAGCAAAGGTAATAAAACTTGAGCAAAATTATCGCTCGACCGAGATGATTTTAAAGGCGGCCAACGCCGTTATAAGTAAAAACACCCAAAGAAAGGAAAAAGAACTTTGGACCGATTTAGGAAAAGGATCTAAAATAAAGGTCGTTACCCTTTCTGACGAGCAAAGTGAAGCTATGTTCGTTGCCAACTCAATAATGGACGGCAGAGAAAACGGCGAAAGATTTTCAGACAACACTATACTTTACCGTACAAACGCACAGTCGCGCAATTTTGAGCTTGCCCTTTCACGGATGGGTATCCCGTATGTGATAATCGGTGGCACAAAATTCTATGACCGCAAAGAAATAAAAGACATTTTAGCTTATCTTAGCATAATAGACAATCCATTTGATATGGTCAGGCTGCGGAGAATTATAAACGTTCCTAAACGAAGCATAGGAGAATCCACCCAAAATGAAATCGAGCGTTTATCACTAGAAAGCGGCTTGTCTCCAATCGATATAATAGAAAAATCCGAATATTATCCGAGTCTATTAAAAAAATCAAAGCCTTTAAGTCAATTTTCAGTCTTTTACAAAAAGGTGAGCATAAACTCCGGCGGGGAGTTAAACGCGCTGATTGACGATATTATAGATCAATCAGGATATCGCGAAATGCTTATGGCGGAAGGAGATGAGGGGCAAAGCCGACTGCAAAATATTGAGGAGCTTAAATCATCGGCCGTTAGCTTTTTAGAAGAAAATGAAGAGTCAGGTTTATCTGAATTTTTAGGACAGATCGCCCTGATCTCCGATATCGACAGTTATGATCCTGAAGGCGACCATGTGTCGCTGATGACGATACATTCAGCTAAAGGCACAGAGTTTGAAAATGTATATCTTGCCGGAGCGGAAGAAAATATCTTTCCTTCGTTCCGCTCCCTTTCTGAGCCCTTAGGGCTAGAGGAAGAACGCAGGCTAGCCTACGTAGCGATAACTCGCGCAAAGAAAAACCTATGTATAACTCATACAAAACAGCGACTTTTATTTGGAGCGACCCAACGAAATAATCTGTCTAGATTTGTGGCGGACATTCCTAAGGAATGTTTAGAATTAACGGATAAAACCATATCATCGAAAGAATATGCCGTATCAGAAATCGGAAGGAATAAGCTTCGCGCCGAATTTCAAGAAGGTTATCTGCAAAGCCAATATCAAAAACGCGCTGTTATGCCGGAATTTACCATTAAAACAAATGACTTTTCAGCCGGCGACCGGGTGAATCATAGAGTTTTCGGCGACGGCATAGTTTTAGGCACCACCCCCATGGGAGATGACTCGCTGTTAGAAATTGCTTTTGACAGAATAGGTACAAAAAAAATTGCGGCAAATTTTGCTAAAATAAAAAAAATATAGAAAAAGAAACCGCCCTTTTAGGCGGTTTCTCGCTTTGTAGATATATATATCAAGCAGGCAATAAGGTGATCAGTCTTATTTTATAGTAGTCAACTCACTATATAAAACATCTGAAAAATGATGCGCAGCAATTATATCAAATTGCGTTTTTAAACCGACTAGCTATAATTACAAAATCATACGATTACGCAATTTTTTTCAGACTTGTTTTATAGCATTTTTAAAAAACGTTTACGGTTTTAAAATGCTATAAATGCCGCGGCTTTGCCGCAGTACGCCGCTTTCAGCGGCGAGTATAAACATGAAAGTGAATTCCATGCTTACGCAATTTGCTATAAAGTTAATTTTTCATACTATTTAAGCCCGCTGTTTATTTTATGCCCTAAAAGTAAAAACGGCCACATAAAAGCGACCGTTTTTACCGGAAATATAACTATGAAAATACTTGTTTGTCTTTTCTTTATATTATATAGTCATCTGGACTTGCTATAGTACCTGCCGTTGCTAGTTCCGTTATCTCTGTTATGATTATAAGCCTTAGCGTCGTTTTCGATAAACCCGTCTTTTTTGCCGCCAACATTGGCCCATGCATTATCATTGGTATTAACGGCAAAACCATCTTTGCTTTTATTCTCGGCTTTTCCGTCAATTATACTCTTTATCCTCTCGACCAAAGCCTCGATAGTATTTGCCTTTACTGTTAGTTCAACCTTTTCTTTTCCCCGGTCGGGATGAATTTTATCGTTTTCTTTTTCCGCCGCCCTCTTTTCAGCTATTTTTTCATTGCTCTGATTTATTTTCGCAAAAGTTTCTTTTAAAATTGCGTAATAGCTGACATCACCCTTGTCGTTTACCGAAACGCCATAAGTTTTAACCATCTCCGCGTCTTCGCCAAGCTGCTGCTTCATAGAATCAAACTTTTCGCCCGCACCGGAAAGTATTGCTTCATATTTTGCGGCCGTTTCTTCATCGGTTGCCATCTTTTCTAAAAGCGAAGAAGTTATTACGCAGTTATATTCGCCCGGACCGTCAACGCCGGAAAGATGGCGGGCGGCCTCCTCGTCGGTGTTATAATCTTGAATGGTAAAGTTTATATTGCCATATTTTTTCTTTAAACTATCAAGATATTTTTGCGCGGTATCACTTAAAGCCGTAGTTTTTTTCTCTTCTGTCTTAGCGGTTTTAGTTATGCTCATAGCCGACTGGCTCTTGTAGGTCTGCGACGTGTAAGTATTGTGTATTGCCATAACTGCCTCCTTAGTTTAAAAAATAAATTCAAACATCTGCGGCTGAGCCGCTTCCAGTGTTTTAACAAGCATCAGCGGGGGATTGAAAATCACCCGCCGCTGACGTATAGTTAATTAACTAATAGTCAGCATGGAACCCACCGCCTAAGAGACGGGGACATAAACGCGGTTATATTTTATAAATGCGACTGTTAACTTCTATAATTTTATTATCGGCAGCTATAGACAAAACTTGAATAAAGTTTAAATAAAATTTATTGTGAAAGCCTAAAAATCTATCAGTTCATCCAACGCTATGGTCAATTCATGGTTATAAACATATTCCAAACGGTCTTTTAAATTATAGGCGCTAGCATGCAGTCCATTATCCCCCACCAGATAATCTCCCTTATATAATCCGAAAAAAAGCCACATGGCGTTGTCCCGATATAAAATATCGGGATTTGGCAAAAGTCCGCATTCAGTCATGGACACAAGTTTGCCGTTTGCGGCATATTCGGCGGCTTTGTCGAACCTTATTGCGTTTGAAGAGTCGGTAAGATTATAACAATCCACTCCCACTATATCTACATAACCATTGCCCGGGTAATATAGCTCATTCTCACCCGACCAAACCCATATAAGGTTGTCAAGCCCATGATATCGACTAAATCTGTCAAACATTAAGCGCCACACATAAATATAGCTTGCCGGCTTGCCGGCTCCCCACCAATACCACTTAAGCTCCGGCTCTTTAAGCGGACGCCAAAGCAGTGGGATGTTCTGCTCTGCAAGGACTTTTAAATTATTCGCCATATCGTCGATATCACGGGTTAGCTCAAGGGTTTCGTCACTTATCAGGCCCGCCTCGTTCATAGCGGTCATTCTTTCTAAATCCATCAGCGTTATGTCGTGTTCACTCACGGCATTATCTATATTAAAATCAGTATTAGACATATAATAATGGCTGCCGCCAGCCGGAAGGGGGGAATACCATGTCCAGCTAAGCATAGCCAGTCCGCCGTAATCTGTCCATCTCTTAGTTAGCTCAATCTCTTTGTTATCTTTTTTATCACCTCCGCCATAACACCGCGAATAATTGATCATATCCCCCGCGCGTATCGCCGGATATCTTCCGGTAGCCTCATAAATAGCGTTTATTTCAACGTTTGTGTTAACCGTACAGTGCTGCATGGTTAATGTATTCTTACCATAAACTCCCGCGAGGTATTCAAGCGCCGCCTTTGCTTTTTCAGTGGCGTTGGGATTTGCGGGCCTTATCTCTGTGCTGTAGCCTTCTCCCGCGGGAGGAAGCCCAATTTCGGCTAAGTCAATATTATTGATCTCTACCGATCGCAGATAAACATCTCCGCGCAGGGCGGCAAGCGTTATCGTATTTTTACCTTCCCTTAGATAAACAGGCTTTAAAACATATCTATTAAAACTGTCCGCCACTCCGGCATAAAACGCGCCGTGCTCTGTTTCTCCGGAATAAATCCCCAGCGCCGACCCGTTTGCGAAAATTTCAGCATCAAAAACATAGTGCTGAGATGAGGGAGAATCGACATCAAAAGAAATATCCGAACCATCAGAAAGCTTAATATATTTTTCTTCCTCAATTTCATAAAGGTCGGCTGATTCTTTTTCCGGAAACTCTTCTGCCGCATTTAATACATATTCAAATAGACGGCTTGTTAGCCCATAGTCCAGTCTGCGGCGTTCGGAAAAAACCGGGTGTTCTACCACGGGTTTTCCCCCGCTGTCATCAGAATATACCGGCGGCACATCCGGATATTCTATATCCTTAGCACAGCCGGCAATCAATAAATTAAAAGATATTAAAAATAATAGAACTTTTTTCATTTTAATTCTATCTCTACTTCATCGCCGGATTTTATTTGGCTGTTAAACCCGGCTTCGTTTTTGTTTATAAGCATTGTATACCCGCTTATTCCGTTTTGATCGTAATCGATAAAATTGAGCAGCTCCAACAGCAAATGACGCGTATGATCGGGAGTCGCGGGCAAAGTTCGTGATTCTCCGTTAAGTGTGAGCGTTATTTCCCCATACTCCTCCGGGGGCACATCGGATTCAAAATTATTCTGAGAGACTTGCTCTGACGTTAAATTTCCGCCGGTAAGCGCTGCTTCATAATCTATTATATCTCCGTCCTGCAAGATAACCGTTGTCGGCTCTACTTCTCCGTTAACTGTAAAAGATGTTCCGTGTGAGTCTATTTCAACACTGCTCAGCAAGTCGCCAAGAGTGAGTATTCCCTGCGTTTCGATCTCGTCATACGGTTGAATTTTATAGTCATCGTCAACCGGCTTTCCTTTTACCGTAAAGCTCACCCCGATTTTTATCCTTTCTCCCGCGAAGATAACATAACTGTTATCGTTTGTCTTAAAATCATAAATATCTGACAGCCTTGCGCTACCGTTTTCGCCGCAAACGGCAGGCTTAAAATCCACTTTATCTCCTTGGGTAACATGAGCGTTAAGATTTGTAGGCAGCCCGTTTACGGTTATTTCAGGCGGTATGAAATTGCCGCCCTTTATAATCTTTCTTCTTCCGGCAAACGTAAACGTAAGGCTCCTGCCGGAACGCCCTATAATATCATTTGCCCGGTAGCCAGCCATTGTGAGCAGATCGAATATCGTGATTTGCTTCGTGTCGAAAATTCTGATCTTTTCACCGTTAAGTTCAATGGTAGAAAAGTCATAGCCCTTGTTTAATATCTCGGTAACGGCAATCCCTAACGGCGTGGCAAATTCGGCGCCTGGCTCAAAAGCGCCTATATCTACCGTTCTAAAATTACCTGAAGTTCCGATAGCCACGCGCATAGGGTCAAGCTTTAAAATATCGGATACCTTTTCGGAAAGCCCTGTTATAAGAGATCCTCCGCCCACTAAGAATACTGCCGCCACTGGCCCGCCGTTCGCCTCAACAATATGACCGCAGATAGTTTTAGCAAGGGTTTCAACGGCTCCGTCAAGTTTTTTTACAAATTCATCCGTTTTTATCGTTTGGTTTAAACCAAAAATATCGCGAAACTCAATTTCCTGCTTACCGCCCGTGCTGTCATGCTTCATCTGTTCAGCTGTTTTAAAATCCACAAAAAAGGTTTTAATTATTTCCTCGGTAATTTCGTCGCCCGCCAATGTCGCCATAGAATAAGCTACGATACTGCCGTCTTTTGAAATTGCTATATCCGATGTCCCCGCTCCAATGTCGGCAAGGGCAATATTTATAAGCCTTATTTCCTGGGGAATGATCACGTTCATCGCGGCGATAGGCTCCAGCGTAAGGCTGGTGACTTCAAGTCCGCAAAGATCCATGACCGAATAAAGGCCCTCTACCACTAAGTTGGGCAAAAAAGTGGCGATAAGCTCAACTTTGGCGGTTATCCCCTTATGTCCCTCAAGATTTATAATCTTATATCCGTCAAGGCAGTATTTTACAATCGAATGACCCACACAATAAAACAAAACCGGGTCTCCCCTGTGTTCCTCGTCTAACTGCGACTGCGCGCGCTGAACCGTTTCAATTTCCATAGACTTAATCATATCGCCCGTTATTATGTCCTGTTCGCCGATATCAAATTCCATTGACACATGCCGGGTTTTAAGCGCGCGGCCCGCCGCCGCTATTGAAACGCGCGTAAATTTTATTCCGTTTCTTTCTTCAAGCGTTTCTTTTACCTTGGAGACAACCTTGGCCACCTGTTTTATATCCTCTATCTGTCCGTCTATCATCGCCCGCTTGGGATGCTCCTCAACCACGTAGTCTTTAAGTGCAAACATCTCATCCGCCGCCTCTCCATATATACCAACCACAGTGCGGGTCCCGATATCCAAAGAAAAGATAGCGTCGCCTTGTCCTTTTAAATCCGAAATTTTTCCCATTGATATTATTCTCCGTTTCAAACATCTGCGGCGGAGCAGCTTCCCGTGTTTTAACAAGCGTTAGCTGGCAATTGAAAATCACCCGCCGCCTAAAAGCCGGGGGGACACGAACGCGGTTATGTACACTAAGACTAAACGCTGATTCCGCCCGAAATCCTTAATAAAAATCAGTCCAGGAAATCCTTTAGCTTTTTACTGCGAGAAGGATGACGAAGCTTTCTCAGCGCTTTCGCCTCGATCTGCCGTATGCGTTCACGGGTCACGTTAAAAACCTTTCCCACTTCTTCAAGGGTGCGCTGTCTGCCGTCAATCAGCCCAAAACGAAGGCGCAACACCTTTTCCTCCCTATCCGTAAGGGTGGAGAGCACATCAGACAACTGCTCTTTTAAAAGCGAAAGCGAAGCGGCCTCGGCTGGCGCCGGCGCATCATCATCCGGAATAAAATCGCCTAAATGGCTGTCCTCTTCCTCTCCTATCGGCGTTTCAAGCGAAACGGGATCCTGGGCAATGCGAATGATCTCTCTAACCCTCTCGACCGGTAAAGCAAGTTCATCGGCTATCTCTTCAGCCGACGGTTCGTGCCCATTTTTATGAAGAAGCTGGCTAGAAATTTTTTTAACTTTGGTTATAGTTTCAACCATATGAACCGGTATGCGGATAGTTCGCGCCTGATCGGCTATCGCACGGGTTATCGCCTGCCGTATCCACCAAGTGGCATAGGTAGAAAATTTATATCCCTTTGTATAATCAAATTTTTCAACAGCTTTTATAAGACCCAAATTTCCTTCTTGGATCAAATCAAGAAACTGCATCCCACGACCCACATATTTTTTCGCAATGCTGACCACCAAGCGCAAATTAGCTTCAGCAAGCCGCTTTCTCGCCGCAACGTCCCCAAGACCCATGCGAGTGGCAAGCTCTATCTCTTCTTCCGCCGTCAAAAGGGGGACTCTACCTATTTCCTTAAGGTAGATCTTAACCGGGTCGTCGATAGCTATCCCGTCGGTGGAAAGGGCAATGTCAAGGTCGTCTTCAGAGGTAAAATCAAAAGCCGCTTCTAAATCTTCGTCCGCCGTATAATCGTCAACAATCTCTATGCTAAAATTCTCAAAGTCCTCATAGAGCTTGTCTATCTGCTCAACATTAAAGTCGAGGTCTTCCAACACATCGGTGATTTCTTTTGTTGTGAGCTTCCCTTTGGCTTTCCCTTGATCCAACAGCTCATTCAATAGGTTTTTTGTGTTATCAGCCATGTTTTATCTTTCCTTATCTATAGTAAATTATTTGAAAATCGAGCCAAAAAAATTTGTAAAACCGCTTCAAACATCTGCTGCGGAACCGCTTCCGGTGTTTTATAATCGCTTAACTTTAAATTTATTAAATTTTTTGCGTCATTTTTCGGTTATTTTCTAAAATTAATTAACTATATTTCTTAGTTTTTGTCCAAGTTTTTCGGTATATCTCAAAAGCTCATCAGCGGACATGCTGCCCGGGCTTTTTTGATTTTTTACTTCCTTATGTTTTTTTAGGGTATCAATATATTCTAAAAGAAGCTCTTTAGTAGGATTCAAAATCATGAGCTCTCGCTTTATTTTCTCTATTCTGCCCATTTCGCCCGTTGAAAATTCGCTTCCTAACGAAGATATATCGATGGATTGAAAGTTTTTTATTTTAATTATAAGGGTTTCAAACAAAGTTCGGTTAAAAGAAGTGGGAAAATAATCAGGAGTTATATGTTTTAAAATCAGCGGAAGAAAATCAGGAGAATGAAGCAAAAACGCTATTATTCCACGCTCAGCGTTTGATTCGCTTTTAAAACTTGATTCCTCAAGGTCTATTTTATCCTTAGCGTTCGCGCCGCCGGCTTCTCTGATAAGCTTTTTGCGCATGGTTTTTTCTTCTGTCCGGCGTTTTTGCTTTATTCTGCCAGCTACGCTTAGTTCAATATTGCTTACAGATATATCCGTTGCTTTAGATACTTCGGAGATATAGACCATCCTGTCAATAGGACTGCTTACGTCAGCTAATAAAGAAACCGCCTTTTTTAAGTATTCAGATCGCCCTTCGGGAGTTTCGATATTCACGCTGTTTCGAACTTTTTTCAACTCAAAGGAAATGGCGGACCCGCTTTTATTTATAAGTTCCAAAAAAGACTCGCGGCCATATTTCAACAAATATTCGTCCGGATCCTTCGCCCCCCTCATTTCAAGAACTCTCGCGCTCAAACCCACCGCGGACAATAAATTTATCGCTTTTACCGTGGCTTTTTGTCCGGCTTCGTCAGAGTCATAGGCGATAACCACCTTTTCACAATAATTTTGAAGAACCCGCGCCTGCTCGGAAGTAATAGCTGTGCCTAAAGTCGCCACAGCGTTATCAAACCCCGCTTGATAAAGGGCAATTACATCCATATTCCCCTCACACAGGATTATATGCTTTTCTTTGGTGTTCTTTGCAAAGTTAATTGCGAACAAATTGCTTCTTTTATGAAATACTGGGGTTTCAGAAGAATTAAGGTATTTCGGGTTATCATCAGAATTTAGCGCCCTTCCGCCAAACCCGACGACATTTCCACGCCGGTCAATTATCGGGAACATTATCCTGTTTCTGAATTTATCATATGTATTATTTCCCGCGCCGCGAGTGATAAGGCTTGCTTCCAACAGCTCGTCTTCGCTATAGCCTTGATTAAAAAGATATCCCTTAATAGCGTTCCAACTATCCGCAGCATATCCTAATCCAAATTTTTTTATAATATTATCCGAAAGCCCGCGTTTATGCAGATAATCTCGCGCTATAGCACTTGAAAGCAATGTGTCGCGAAAAAAAACGGCTGCCTTTCGGTTAATTTCAAAAATTTTTACACGCCCTTCAAGCTCGCGATCGCTTACACCTTCCTCAGGAACCCGCAGTCCCGCTTTAGCGGCTAAAAACCTGATCGCTTCAATATAATCAAGGTTTTCAGCCATACGTATAAAAGTTATATTGTCACCGCCCGCCCCGCATCCAAAACAATAAAAGCTGTTGCTTTCCGTATAAATATGGCAGGAAGGCGTTTTTTCAGAATGGAATGGACAAAGGCAGACATAATCTCGGCTAGCTTTTTTTAACTGGACATAAGGTGCAACCGTTTCCACAATATCTATTGTCTCACGAAGCCTCAACAAAAATTCTTCAGGTATTGGCAATACATATCACCTCTTCCAACTTTTCGGAAAGTATAAATCTTTAAAAATATCCATTGCGTAATTATCTGACATCCCAGAAATAAAGTCGCAAACAGCCCGGCCTTTGTCAAAAACGTCGGCTAGTCGAAGGTAAAAAGTCGGCATTTTATCGGGATTTTTTAAATAATATTCATATAAACGACCAATAATGAACTCTGATTTGCGCTTTTCGGAGTTTATTATCTCCGCTCCATAAACGTTTTGGAATAGAAAGCCACGAAGTTCGTCGTGCGCTTTCAAGATCTTGTCATCATATTTGATGTCCTCAACGCTGTTTTTGATAATTGAGCTAACAAGCGACGTTATCCGCTGACTTTTAGTTTTGCCCAGTATTTCCACCGCGTTGCGGGGCAAATCTTCGGGAAACAATATACCGGCACGTATGGCGTCTTCTATGTCATGATTTATATACGCTATCTTGTCCGCCATTCGGACCACCCTTCCCTCAAGCGTTTGAGCTCTGCCTTCTCCGCGGTGGTTCAAAATGCCGTCACACACCTCGCAGGTAAGGTTAAGCCCCTTTCCGTCCTTTTCGATGACTTCGATCACCCTGAGACTTTGTCGATTATGTTTAAACCCTCCGTCAACCAACCTGTCCAACGCTCGCTCTCCATCGTGGCCAAAAGGAGTATGTCCCAAATCATGCCCCAAAGCGATAGCCTCGGTCAAATCTTCGTTGAGCCTGAGCGCCCGCGAAATAGTTCGAGCTATCTGTGATACCTCTAAGGTATGGGTCAATCTTGTTCTATAATGCTCAGACACGGGGTTTAAAAACACTTGCGTTTTTCGTTTAAGTCTCCTGAAAGACTCGGAGTGTATAATACGATCTCGGTCACGCTGAAATTCCGTACGGAAATCACAGGGAGATTCCGGTCTTTTGCGCCCTGCTGAATTCCCGCTTTTGACCGCCATTTCACTCAAAAAACTGTTTTCGGTGAAAACGATCATCTCTCTGGGGAGCATACAACTTCTCTCCTTAATATATACTATTTTTTTTAATCTTTCACCTTTATTTTTAGCTAAAATCAAAAAAACGTTCGCCGGTTTTTTGTATTACTACGCTTCCGTTGGTTACATCAATAAGTCTGGCCGATAACTCTGCGGACAAAGACTCTTTAACATACAAAAAAATATCAATCTTATCTGAAAATTGCTCAGATTCTAAACGCACACAAAATCCGGGGTCGTTCAACACGCCACCAATAAGTCCGTATAACGGATAAGCAGCCTCAATGTGCAACCGAGACGCAAGTGCCATAAGCTTTACTTTAGCCGCCGCAACCGCTATTGCGGCGCCATGTGAATAAGCGCGAGCCAACCCGGCCGCGCCGAGCAATATCCCTCCGTAATAACGAGTGACCACTATAGCGGCATCAACAATCCCTGTCTTTACGAGTACCTCGTGAATAGGAACCCCAGCGGTGCCTCCTGGTTCTCCGTCGTCAGAATGCCGTGCCGTATTGTTATTGCGCAGAATATATGCGTAACAGTTATGGGCAGCCTTGCGATGATCGGCCTTCACCCCATTTATAAAGTCGGTTGCCTGCTCATCGGTTTCCGCTGGGGCAACAACACCGATAAATTCAGATTTTTTAACGATAAAACGCGATTCGGCACGACTTTCAACAGTTTTGTATTCCATTTTACACCTTTTAAGTACAACAAAGCCGCCTTTTACGGCGGCTTATGCGCTAAATAAAATTGCCATTAGTTATTTTTGAGTTATATTATACTTTTTGTTAAACTTGGACACGCGCCCACCGGAATCGACCAGTTTTTGTTTTCCGGTAAAAAACGGATGACATTTCGAGCAGATTTCAACACGAATATCGCTTTTAGTGGAGCGAGTCTCGATTATTTCACCGCAAGCGCACTTAATTGTAGTATTTTCATATTTTGGATGGATTCCCTCTTTCATGCAGTCACCGCCTTAATAAAATATTGTAGAGTTAAACGGGGCGCAACCCGCCAAACATAATTTAAAAAAGTAATAATTCAAAAAGTTATGCGTTTATGCGGATTATTCCACCGCTTCAGCCATTCCCGCGCCTTCATCGATTTCAAACGCGTTAGCGGCAATTTCTCCCGCCGCTATCTCATTTGCCATTATCACCACATCCTCAACTTTCGGGGAGCGGATATTGCGCTCGACTTTGGCGGATCGCAGACAGCGGGTGCACGCATGAACGCGGCACGGGGTTCCGTTTACGATTGCCTTAACTTTTTGAACGTTTGGCTTAAAGCTCCTGTTAGTGCGCCTATGCGAGTGAGAAAGCTTTATTCCGAAAGTGACGCCCTTTCCGCAGATATCACATTTTGCCATAGGGATACACCTCCTTTTTTCTGATAATTTGTAAAGATACTTTAATATTATATCAAATTTTTAAAAACTTGTCAATACTTAATATAAATTTAGTTTAATATATATGTTTTAACAAATTTCTATTGACCTTTTATCCATAAACTGGTAAAATAATAAATATAATCGCGTTTATGTCCGCCGCAGATGTTTAAATCGAAGGGAGCATGCAAAGCATGGCTTTTAACACGTTAAAAGGATTGTTGGAAAAAATAAAGGAATACGGAGAAACACCGGCATTCAGGCTTAAATCCGGCAAAAACACAACAATTGACATTAGCTATAGCCGATTTTATGACGAAGCGTCGGCTCTTGGCGCGGCGCTTTTAAAACTTGGGCTTAAGGGAAAACATGTCGCCATATTAAGCGGAAACCGATATGAATGGATAGTAAGTTATCTCGCTATTGCCGCAGGAACAGGCGTAGTCGTTCCAATTGACCGAGATTTGCCCGATGAGGCAATCATATATCTGCTGAAAGCAGGGGATGTGAGCGCCGTATTATATTCCGACGCTTACGATGAGCTCATCAAAAATGCCGATTTGCCCTGCCTTGAATACTGCATATGTTTTGATGGAGAAGGAGATGAAAACCATAAGTTTTTGTTTTATCAGAAAATCCTAGAAACCGGGCAAACGATTTTAAAATCCTGTGACAATTATTATGATGAAATTAAAATATCCGAAACCGACACTGCCGCGATTTTATTTACTTCGGGGACGACCGGATTTTTAAAGGGTGTCGTGCTCACTCAAAAAAATATTGTGAGCAACCTTAAAAATGCCACCTGCTTTGAACCTTATAGAGAAAGAGAAATAATGTTTTCGATATTGCCGTATCACCACGCTTTCGAGTGCACCGTCGGTCTGCTGGCCTCGCTAGCCAATAGGGCGACTATTTGTATTAACGACAGCCTTAAATATTTGGCACAAAATTTTCTGCTGTTTAAGCCTACCGGAATGTTTTTGGTTCCCGCAGTAATATATGCGATGTATAAAAGGATAACGGACGCTGAAAAAAAGCTTGGACGACCGCTTACTCCCGAAGAAGGCAAGGGTGTTTTCGGCGGGCGTCTAACCCGTATATTCAGCGGCAGCGCCCCGCTAAATCCCGAAATGATACTGCTGTTAAAAACCTATGGAATTTCTCTTTGTCAGGGATATGGACTCACTGAAACTTCTCCCGTAGTCACCAGCTTTAAGTATGATCTGCTGGATGAAAAAAACATTGCCAGTGTGGGACAAGCCATTGTCGGCTGCGAGGTCAAGATATCAGACGGCGAGATTTGGGTAAAAGGCGATAACGTTATGGCCGGATACTATAAAAACCCTGAAGCTGACTCCGAGTCCTTTGAAGGCGAATGGTTCAAAACCGGGGATTTGGGATATATTGATATAGACGGCTTTGTCTATGTAAACGGACGCAAAAAAAACGTTATAATCGCAAGCGGGGGCGAAAATGTATATCCTGAGGAAATAGAACAGTTTTTGTTGGGTATCCCCATGTTCTCCGACTCGCTTGTTTACGGAGGCGACAACGGCGCAAACGACACCGTTACAGCAGTTATATTCCCAAATTACGAGCTGCTTGAGGGGAAAAGCGAAAGCGAAATATCAGCGGCGGTGAATGCGGAAATTGACGCGCTTAATGATAAACTTCCAATATACAAGCAGATACTGGCGGTAAAAATCAGAAAAACGCCATTTGAAAAAACTACCTCTAATAAAATAAAAAGAAACGCGGAAAACATAAAGGCCATATAGGAGGAGCGCGTAAATGTTTGAAAAAGTAGTTGAAATAATAAGCAATTATACGGACGTTCCCAAAAAAGAAATAACCGAAAACACCAATATGTTGACAGATTTGGGGCTTCAATCGATAGATTTTATCGACATGATCTGCGATTTTGAGGAGGAGTTCGGCAAAGTGGTTCCCGAAAGGGATTTCAGAAAACTGACCACCGTAAGAAAGATAATTGACTATATCGAAGGGAAATGACATTGGCGCGCCATGCTATAACCGCGTTTAAATTAGAAAATATCAAGGGAAACACCGCACAAGAATAATTTTCGCATATTTCACAAATTGTATTTTTTCAGAACCACGAAAGGTTAAGCGTGTCATAATGCGTATATTGAAAGAATATTCGGCCTTATCGCAAAACGCTGTTTTAAGTGAGCAAAACAGCGTTGAGCTTTTGCTTTTACCCGAAAAAAGCGACGCTGCGCTTAAGTATATTTTAGATACGACAGACGCTACCGCGATCAGCCATAAAACCCTTGAACCACTTAAAGTGGCCGTACAGGATGTTTTCGGAATATTGGCAGAAAATGCCGGTGTTGGCGAAACGGTTAAAATCGCCTGCTCTTATCATAAATATTATTATATGGTCGTTTTTGAATTTTCAGAGGCGGCTTTGCCTCTCCATACACTTAATAAGTCGGTAAAGGTTTTAGGATTCGAAAAAGGCAAGCGTGAAGATGAAATAGGATTTATGAACGCCGTGCATTTGGTAAACCGGATCTCTCTTTCGGTGGACAAAATTACCGAAAAAATGCGTATTACTATTATAAAAGAAAAAAATTATTCTCGTCCGAAACTCAAAGACGGTATTGAACAACTTTCTCTTCCTCCGTTTGAGCTTTGCGGTTATGGCGACAGCTCTGATTTGGCGGCGAATTTTTCTGAAAAGATCTATTGCCAGTTCGGCGACAGCGCCGACAAATTTTTGATAACTCCCGAACTGTTTATTGATAATCTTGAAGCCTGTGAGCTATCGGCAATTTTTTTGCGCGATAAAAGCGGCCTTTGCGCGGGAGGAGCGGTTTGGCATGAAACCCATGGAATTATAGTTTTGATGATTTTTTCGATATTTGTTGAGGGATCGAATATCATAAGCGCAAAAAATTTGTTGCTAGACGGATTTAAAGCCGCCGTTTCCTCATCTTCCGCCGGATTTATAGTCGCAAAAAAAATACACAGCGAAAGACTTGCAGACTATTTTGATTCCTGCGATGATATGTACCGCTATAAACCTACCGGCGTGGAGATACGGCAAAGGCAAACCTCTTATATCAAACCCGATTTGATGCCGCTTATTAAAAAAGCATATAAAAACTTTGAGGTAACCCGAAATATACACGAAGTTAACTACATCCACCGCTTTTACGAGCCTTATTCCGTTATAAGCGCGGTGATAGATACGCAAGGATCTGAAGCTCTTCTTTCGGTGCTTTGGTTTGGCGACGATTTAAAGGCAAATATTATACGGCATGTTATAGCATTAAATAAAATAGGAATAGAAAAAATATATTTCAGGCTTGATTTAGGCTCTCCCGAAGAGGCGGCGGTATCCGGCCTTATAAGTTCATGTGGGTTTGAGGCTCAGTATCTTTGGCCTTACAGCGGAGACAAAGGCGACATCGTTGTCTTTACTTACTCTGAAAATATGGTATATGAGCTAAAACCCTGTAAAATCTCACCTATAAATAAAGATAACATTAATAAAACCCCGCAGTTGGTTACAAAAGTATATGACAACAAATATCCATCACAATATCTTTATGAGCCGCAAATGTTATGGGATAAAATACGAAAGAGACAAATATATCCCTTTATCGCTATTGATGATGATCAAAACGCGGTCGGCATGATTTCGTTTATTAAGCTGGAAAGTAACCCATACTTATTTGAGATAGGGCAGCTTATGGTAGATCCCTCTCACAGAGGAACCAATATCGCAAGCCAACTTATTGAATATATTCATGATTCGGCTATTCAAAATCTTGATTTTGACGCCGTATTGTCTGAGAGTGTGACCAATCACAAATTCTCTCAGCGCTCCTGTATCAGCAGCGGATTTTGTGATACAGCCCTTAAGCTAAACATCATGTCCGGGACGGCTTTTGCGTTGGAAGAACAGCGGAGGCGGATTGTAAGGATGAGCTGCGTCGTCTCCTGCATAGAGCGCGCAGACGAAACTTTTACCGTTTACCTGCCTAAAATATATGCGAAACAGATAAAATACTGCTTTTTAGGACTTAAGCCGCGCAAATATGAAGACGCTTTAACCGACGACGCGCCCGAAGAAGGCGGTATAACTGAATATCACATAGACGAGGGCGAAACGGCCGTCTCAAAACTTTTAAATATAACGATATTTAAAATTGGTTCAGATATTGAATCCGCTATTGAACGCTGCGAAAAATTCGCTGTTTCAAAAGAAATAAAGTGCCTGCTCATTAATATCCCATTGAGTGACCCGCATAATTATGCCGCCGTTAATGCACTTAAAACGCGAAGTTTTTTCTTCGGCGGAGTTATTCCTTATTGGCTGCCGGAGTCGGATGCTCTGCTAATGCAAAAGCTTTATGATAATGAGCCTGATTGGGACTCAATAAAACTCTTCAGCAAAAAGATAAAAGAAATTGCAATAATGATAAGAAACGAGATAAAAAGTTAGCCATGCTTTCTAGGCAAATAAAAATAAAAAAACAGCGAGCTCTCGAAAATTTCAGCAGGATGATACAGTGTTCTACAGTAGATGGTTGTGAAGACGAATTTATCCGGTTCCGAAATACTCTATCCGAGCTTTATCCCAATATAGAAAAAATATGTGAACGCGAGTTTTTTGGAAAAGGGATAGTATATCGTTGGAAAGGAATGAATTCAAATAAAAGCATCATCTTAATGTCTCATTATGATGTCGTCCCTGCGAAAAGCGGCGAATGGACATACGAGCCTTTTTCCGGCACAATTGCCAACGGCCGCGTTTGGGGCCGCGGGGCGTTGGACACTAAATGCACCCTTGCCGCTATAATGGAAAGCGTTGAGTCTCTTATTCAATTGCAATTTATTCCAAAAACCGACATATATTTATGTTTTGGCGGCGATGAGGAAACCACCGGTGAGAGCGCCCGCCAAATTGCGAAAGCACTTAACTCCAGAGGGGTTAGACCCTTTTTAATTTTAGATGAAGGCGGCGCCATAGTAGACGCAAATCCTTATGGAATATCAAAGCCCTGCGCTTTGGTAGGCATTGCGGAAAAAGGCTATATGGACGTTGAATTTATTATAAGAGGCAAGGGAGGGCATACTTCACTGCCCTCTGTATTTTGCCCTTTGAGCGAGATGGGCGAACTGATACGCAGAATTAGCAAGAATCCTTTTGGATTCAAGCTTTGCAAACCAGTCAGCGTTATGATAAAACATGCCCTAAAATACATGAATTTTAAACACCGCGCGTTAATACGCGCCTATAGCTTTTGGGGACGCTGGTTTTTTAAACGTCTTGTCGCTGAAAAATTTCCGGAAATTAAAGCGCTTTCCGGCACTATAGGCGCTATAACCCAAATAAACGGCGGAACTGCCGCAAACGTTATCCCCGAACAAGTAAGGGCGACAGGAAACTTTAGGCTAATCTCGGGTGAAAGCGTGGAATATACTTTAAACAGAATAAAAAAATCGCTAAAGGGGTTGTCTGTAGAAATAAACTTGATAGAAGGACTGGACCCGTCAAAAGCTTCCCCCACGGAAGGCGAAGGTTGGGACGCTCTTAAAAACGCCATAACCTCCTCGTGGGGAGAGAGCGCGATCGTGCCGTATCTCATGCTGGCCGGCAGCGATTCGAGGTATTACAGTCTTTTATCAGACAGTATTTATCGGTTTTCTCCCTGCGCTTTCACAAGGACGGACCTGGAGAGTATACACGGCGTAAACGAAAGTATTGATATTGATAGTTTTTTCAGGACTATTTATTTTTATATCAATTTGATTGTTGGCTGAAGAAAACTGATTGACTTTAAGCCGTCTCATATGATATACTATTTCTTTAAGCGGAAACGGGTTTTTTAGTCCTCTGTCGGTTACAAGAGCCAGGGGCTGCTGCAGATAAAGGAAAATAGTTTATTTACTATAAATCATAATCGGCATTGAGCATACAATGCCGATTTTTTCAAACGTCTGAAGATGAGCCGTTTCCGGTGTTTTATCGCTGGTCAGATTAAAAACGCTAAATGCGTTTTTAAAACACGATGTGCTTGTATTGCGGGCGTTGTTCGCAAACAGCCAATCCTCGTTAAAGATGCGGAGTACATGAACGCGGTTCTATTGGAATTTTGGTTTAATTTTGTTAACCATTTTAATATTCAAGTAGAATGAATTTATTTCTTATATTATAATAAAAATAACACAATATATATTGGTATCTTTATATATACACAACAATTATATTTATATTATAATTATTTATTTTATATAGCCTATAAATAAATTAAATTGACTTTAATTTTTAAAAAACAAATATTTTTAACAAAACTATTTTCTATTAAAATTTATCAAATAATTGTGTTAAAGTTACATTATTTTACAAATAAGCCAATGCTAATAAAAATCAAAGCCTATCAATAATATGATCATATTTAATTTATTGTGATAAAGTTAGTTTTTTCGAGCTAAATCGTCATCTTTCCCCATGGTTATCGAATGTTTATTATATTATTATTTATGTGACGGTTTTGTGAAAAACAAAATGTATTTATTTTTTATAAAAAAAATAATAATATATCATCATTTTTATTAAATTTTTTCAAACATCTGCTAAGGAGCCGCTTCCAGTGTTTTAACAAGCGGCGGAGGATATGAACGCAGCTTTTTCTGTTTTTCGCTTGCTAAATTCATGACAAAGATGTATAATATTTATTAAGTAAACACCGCACAACTCTTGCGCACAAATCACTTGAGTATTTTTTGCCAAACTTCATTAATTTTGCCTTAAATATCAACGGATATTCGCGGCAAAATTGCCTAGTTTTACGAAAAATCCGGCTGCGTGCTTTGCACACCAGAGCTGTGCGGTGTTTACTTAAGAGTTTTAAAAATAAGATTAAAGATATATATGAAAGGCAAAAAATGTCAAATACTATAAAACGTATTGCTGAAAACCGCGCAGCTCGCCACGAATATTTTATACTTGAAAGATACGAAGCGGGTATCGAGCTTTTCGGCACAGAAGTAAAATCTATCCGCAAGGGAAGTGTTAATTTAAAAGACGCATGGATAGGGGTAGAGAAAGGCGAAGCTTTCGTTAATCAAATGCATGTTTCGCCATATGAACAGGGAAATATTTTTAACCGAGATCCTCTTAGAAAGAGAAAGCTGCTGCTTCACAAAAAAGAAATCCTGAACCTGTATTCAGAGGTTAAAAAAGGAGGATTGACCCTTATTCCTTTGCAGCTTTACTTTAAGGGAAGCCGGGTTAAAGTGGAAATCGGTCTTTGCAAGGGAAAGCAGCAGCATGACAAGCGAAAATCTATCGCAGACAGAGAATCAAAGAGGACTTTGGATAGAGCGATGAAAGAAAGGAACATGTAATTCTCACTTAAGTGTTTATATCATTTTGAAAAACCTAAACGTTTTATCAAAATGATATAATAATGGTAACGCAAATAAGCCCGGTTTTTATTGTAAAAACCGGGCTGTAATTTTTTAACAAAACCGGACCGGGTCCAGTTGGCCGCGAATATCCGTTGATATTTAAGGAAAAATTAACGAAGTTTGGCAAAAAATACGCAAGTGATTGCGCTAAGTCGTTAAGCGTGAGTTGTGCGGTATCTCCTTAAATTTTAAGCTTTATCATTTGATCCAAACAGCTCTATTTTCTCCTTTACGACCGCCTTTATCGCCTCAAAGCCGGGTGCCAGCAGTTTTCTGGGGTCAAAACCCTTGCCCTGCAAATCTTTGCCCTCTAAAATATAAGCGCGGGTGGCTTTTTGGAACGCCCACTGACATTCAGTGTTCACGTTGATTTTAGCAACGCCTAGCGAAATGGCCTTTTTGATCATTTCTTCAGGTATCCCGGTCCCGCCGTGGAGCACCAACGGCATATTTCCCACCTCTTTTTTCACCTGCTCTAGCGTTTCAAAGCTAAGACCCGGCCAATCTGAGGGATAAGCTCCATGAATATTACCTATACCGGCAGCAAGCATCGTTACGCCAAGTTTGGCAATTTCGCCACATTCTTTGGGGTCGGCGCACTCGCCCCTTCCAATCACTCCGTCCTCTTCGCCACCAATCGAGCCCACCTCAGCCTCGAGCGACAGCCCTTTGCTCTTGCATATACTCACTAATTCCTTGGTGTTTTTTATGTTTTCAGCGATCGGCGCATGCGATCCGTCATACATAACTGAAGAAAACCCCGCCTCAATGCATGACTTTGCCCCTTCATAACCGCCATGGTCAAGGTGCAAGCAGACCGGAACCGTCGTCTTAAGGCTTTCAAGCATACCGTTAACCATGCCGACAACGGTTTTATATCCGGCCATATATCTGCCGGCTCCCTCTGACACTCCCAGTATAACAGGTGATCGGCATTCCTCGGCTGTAATAAGAATTGCCTTTGTCCATTCAAGATTATTGATATTAAATTGCCCAACCGCATATTTGCCATCTAACGCCTTTTTTAGCATTTCATTTGCCGATACTAACATAATTTCCCTTCCCTTTCCTGTTTTTTTCTATATTAATGATTATAGCATAAATATTTTATAAAATCAAGCGATATACTATATATATGAAACTGAATAAAATCTTAAGATTAGCGCTTTTATTTAAAGAAAAATTTCCTCTGGACGTGACTTCGGCATATGCGGCCCACGCCTCATTTTTTATTTTTCTTTCAATTTTCCCTTTTACCCTGTTTCTTTTAAATCTTTTGCGTTATCTTCCGATCGATATAAATTCCATCATTGACGACAAGATATACTTTCTGTCTCAGGATATTTCTGTTTTAGTTAACTCTATCATCAATGAAATTTATCTAAAATCATCGGGCACTATTATGTCAATTGCTTCGTTTGCGGCGTTTTGGAGCGCGTCAAAAGGGTTTTTAGGAGTGATAAACGGGCTTAATGTCATTTACTCTGTCAGTGAAAAAAGGGGATATATAAAGCTCAGGCTTACATCTATCCTTTATACCCTTGTTATGGTTACAACTCTTGCGGCAGCGCTAGGTTTTTTAGTTTTCGGAGAAAAAATCGGCAATCGTCTAAAACTGCGCGGCTTTGAATTTGGAATAACACCTGCATTTCGTTGGTTAGCCGGCATTATAATACTGATTTTATTTTTTATGTTTATCTATACGGTTGTTCCGGAAAGAAAGACAAGATTTTTAAACGAGCTTCCGGGCGCGGTTATAAGCGCGCTGGGGTGGGTTGTTTTTTCATTGGTCTTCTCGTTTTATATAAATAATTTTGCCGATTTCAATTATCTATACGGTAACCTTGCATCAATAGTTTTGTTGCTGCTCTGGCTATATTTTTGCATGTCAATACTGTTTTTTGGTGCGGGTGTGAACTGCATGCTGCGAAAGAAAAAAGCAAATTTAAAATGTATAACTTTTCCAAAAGGCTAAAACTATTGGTGTACGAATATTTCAATATCGCAAATTGCGTTTTTATGGAAGTGAACCCCACAAAAACGCCCGCCGCCCGGTGCCTAATTTAGGTGCCGGGCGGCAGATGATTTTCAGTCCGCCACAGATATTTTAAATATCACTTTAAATAAATATTTTCACATAAAAACCCGCTCTCTCTTGGCTAACGGTTTTCGGTCAATCTGACAAAATTGTCTCGTAATTATTACCAAAAAAAATCAATAACTCAGCCTCAAGTAATCTCTTTCGACAATTTATCTTGTCCAATCGCTTGGGGAAAAATAGATGTTTTGTATATTATTAACAATTATCAACGCCTATTTTTATTTGACATTGACTAATTTTTAAGTTATAATGACACTATACCTTAAAACCACATGTTTGAAGCAACGTTTAAAGTATTCTGTAAAAAATTAAAACTATTTAGGAGGATTGTGTTTTGATAGGAGACTCGTGGTGTAAAATCCACAAAATAAAACAGATTATTTTAAGCAAGAAAAACATTTTAAAAAATCATTTTTCACTTTCTATAGCGACAATATTTTCCACTATTTGTGTGATTTTTTTAATGACCGGAGCACTGTATTTCAGAAATGAAATCACAATTTATGATAACGGGAAAGTCCTTCGTGCCTATACCATGGAGGATACAGCCGAAGGAATTTTAAAAGAACAAAAAATCGAACTCTCTGGACTTGACTATTATATCTTTGACGGCTTTAATGATTCGCGTGGCGAATTGAGGATAATGAGAGCCGTTGACGTTACGGTTACGGATGGTAAAACTAAAATCCCAGTGAAAATCAGGCGGCTTGACAGCGCCGAAAACGCCGCGGAAGCTGCCGGGCTTGATTTGGGCGAATATGACAGCGCAAATTTTTCCTTAGACTATCAGTGCACAGGCGGTGAAAATATCGTTATTAACCGTGCATTTGATGTTAAGGTATTTTACGACGGAAAAACTAAAACGTTAAAAGCTTCAAACAATACTGTAAAGGCGCTGCTTCAGCGCGAGGGTATAGATTTTTCCCCCACCGACGTTGTGACCCCTTCAATCGACACGCAAGTTTATAAGGATATGGAAATAACCATAAATCGCGTGGAATATCGAAAAAACTCGTCTGTTGAAATCGTACCTTTCAAAACAATCGAAAAGGCGTCTAATTTACAGGTTTTAGGGCATAAACAGGTGATTTCGAAAGGATCTGACGGCAAAGCCAGAGTAATTTCAAAAGAAAAATATGTTGACGGCAAGCTTATTTCTCGAGAAATCCTCGAAACCACCCAATTAATCAAACCAAAAGACGAGATAGTCGCCTTGGGAAAAGCGTTGGCTACTCCATACAGCAAGCGAGAGTTTAATGAAATAATATTAGAAAACGGAATCCCAAAGAACTATAAATATAAATTATCTGGGAAATCCTGCGCTTACACCGCGCGTTCCGGTTCAGGCACTGCAAGCGGGCGTGAGCTTCAAATTGGCACAGTCGCCGTCGATCCCAAAATCATCCCATATGGGTCGCTGCTTTATATAGTGACTCAAGACGGTCGCAGCGTGTATGGTGCGGCAGTCGCGGCGGATACCGGTTACTTTATTTACACTGATGTTTTAGTGGATCTATATATGGGCACGACCGCCGAGCACTATGACGACGCTTGTGATTGGGGTGCCCGATTTGTAGACATTTATGTAATAAATACGGGAAAGTATTAATAAAAAAACGGCCCCTTTCGGGGCCGTTTTTTTATTACTTGCTATCCCGTCGAGCCTATCAGAGTTACTTCGATGTCATGATTTCTTATCCTTCCATTTGAATCAATCCTCGCGATAGTCAATGTTACTTTATCCCCAATCTTAAGGTTTTTTATCTCGGCCTGAACATCCACGGACTCAATAACATCCTTGCCGTTAACCTTAGTTAAAATATCCCCCGCCGCCACACCATTTTTAGCAGCCGGGCTGTTTTCTTGAACGCTGGTTATCATAAGGCCTTCACGAATACCTGTTATCCCGAAAACCCTGAAAGCGGTATATTCGTTAATAGGCATAATCGTAATCCCGAGCATAGGACGCGACACAACCTCTCCGTGCGTAATAAGGTCGTTTATAATCGGCTTTGCCTCATTTATTGTTATCGCAAACGATATGTTTTCAATGGTGTTATCATAAACTAAAGAAACTAACTTCATGTTAACGATACCAACGACATTGCCTTGCATATCGAAAAGCGGACCGCCTGAGTTACCCGAATTGATTGCGGCATCAAATTGAATAGAACTCAACTCATAGCTGCTTTCCCTATTTAACCCCGACACTATGCCCATAGTCATAGACTTTGACAACCCCATGGGATTGCCTATAGGACAAACGAACTGGCCGATTTTTAATTTGTCGCTATCTCCAATAGAAGCAGCTTTAAAAGGTTCCTTACGCTCAATTTTAAGTATGGCGAGGTCACTTTGCTTATCGCTTCCCACTAACTCCGCTTTATATTCGTTTACCTTTGACTCGTCTTTATAATCATTCAGCAACACCGCGATATTATTTGCGCCCTCAACCACGTGGTGGTTAGTCAGTAAATAACCGTCAGAGGTAAATATAACTCCGCTCCCCACAACGCTCCCGACTTCCTCAAAGGTTCGCGGGTTTATATAGTACAGCTTGATCGCCACCACTGTGTCTTTAACCTCTTCATAAAGCTCGGATGCGGTATACTCCGCTCCGACTTTTTTCGGTTCTGAAAAAACAGCCGCCGTGTTTTCTTCAGCCGCTACATCTTCGACAGGCAGCTGCAACGGCCTTCTTTCTTCAGCATGGCCCGGATAGCCAAAAGCGTTGACAATTGGCTGAGACAACCCGACTCCAACCGCCCCGCCAATAAATATAACCGCCAGGATTCCCGCTATAGTATAGATGAGTTTAATCCTTTTCGATTTCTTTTTTTCAAAAACTACAATATTATTTTGATCATAATTGCTATACATAAAAAAGCCCCTTTCACCATTGATTTGATTGCAAAATAAGTATATCTCATAATTGTGTAAAATATGTGATTATTATTAATTCCATTTTTGAAATATATGAAAAAAATCAGTAAAGTGTTTTAGTTTAAAATATACAGGATCCTTACGCTTCCGTGATCCATGCGGCTTCATCTTGAAGCGAACGCGAAACATAAAGCGCTATCGCACATTCTATGCGCTTTTTCATAAGCTCGCATGAAAGCTTATGAGGGATTTTAATGTCGCCGCAATAAATAAATGACGTTGCGTTGCATCCACCGCTGCAATAAAATCTCGCCCAACATTCGACACACCCGTCTTTACTGTATATATGAGTGTTTTGAAGCCGCTTTTTTATTTTGGGATCAAGACGACAGTCACTTTTTATATTGCCCATTTTCCATTGATCAATACCCACAAATTGATGACAGGGATAAATATCGCCTTTGGGAGTAACAGCCGCGTATTCGCTGCCGTTCCCACATCCGCGCAGTCTTTTTATAACGCATGGACCCTGCTTCAGGTCTATATTAAAATGGAAAAAATTAAAACCGTACCTAGATTTCTTCATAATATTATAAAGACGGTCATATTCGTCTTTTATACGAGGAATATCCTTTTCGGTTATCGCAAACGGCAATTTTTCGTTGACTATTACAGGTTCAAGCGAGATTTCTTTAAAGCCCGCATCATTAATAGCCAAGATATCCTTGCAAAAATCAAGGTTATTCTTTGTGTAAGTGCCTCTTATGTAATATTCGGTTCGGCCGGGCTTTTTTCTGTTCTCAACAAGCTTTTTATATTTAGGCTCAATAAGATCATAACTGCCGCCGCCGCTTATAGTCTTTCTCATGAGATCGTTTACTTTTTGTCTTCCGTCCATTGATAGCACGACATTAGTCATTTCGTTATTTATATATTCAATTTTTTTGTCGTCTAACAACAATCCGTTCGTAGTGATGGTAAAGCTAAACCTTTTTCCGCTTTTCCCCTCAAGTCCTCGAGCATATTCAACGGCAGCCGTAACGGTGTCCCACGCCATAAGTGGCTCTCCGCCAAAAAAATCGATTTCAAGCAATTCGCGCGAACCCGAATTTTCAACCAAAAAATCTATAGCTTTTTTCGCGGTTTCGGGTTCCATAACCGAACGCTCGCCGCCAAAGTCTCCGGTGCCGGCAAAGCAGTATTCACACTTTAGGTTGCAATCATGCGCAACATGCAGACAGAGCGCCTTAAGCGGAACATCCGGATCCGCTTTAGCATAGCGCTCATAGTCATCGTCTGCAAACAGTGCTCCCTCAAGAAAAAGCTGATAAATTTCGTTATAACAATCTTTTATTTCAAGCCGGCCAAAGTCAGGAAAAAGCTTAAATATACTATCCGGGCAGGTATCAGAAAGAGGTAATGACAGATAATCTATCATCTCAAAAGTCAACTTATCCGCCAAATGTATCCCTCCGGAATTTATATCAAGGAGAATATTATTATCGTCATAGACAAATTTATGGATATTCCGCAAAAAACCTTATCTCCTTTCAGAGGGAACTCACCCAAACCTTTATTTTCCCACCCTTGATTTGCAGGATTGGTTGGCTACCGTGCAGCTTGTTTTGCAAGCCGATTGGCAGGACGACTGACATTTGCCGCATCCGCCTTTTTCCGCCGTATCTTTTAAATTCGCTTTGTTGATTGTTTTGATATGCTTTAACATTGTCTTACCCTCCATTTTTTGTTCAGATTTATTATAAGGCTATACCGAACAGCTCTTGCATCCCAATCACTTGCGTATTTTTCGTCAAACTAGGCAATTTTCCCGCGAATATCCGTTGATATTTAAGGCAAAATTAACGAAGTTTGGCAAAAAATACGCAAGTGATTGGTGAGCCAAGCCGTTAAGCGTGAGTTGTGCGGTGTTTCCTTAATTATAGCATGATTTATTTTGTTGTGCAAGGTGTTTTATTTTATTCCCCCTGCACCAAACAGCAGACAAAATATCACGTAGGATTTTTGTCGTCAAACAATGCAATTTTGCCGCTTGGTTCCAAAAGTTTATTTGCGGTTTAATAAATTAACGTCATACCCATCCGCATTTTCTTTGAATGATTTTTACCGCTTCTACAAGGGGTATTATTGAAACCGACAGCCCAAGCGAAACTGCTAGTTCGCGAAAGTTAAGCGGCGCAAGTGAGAATATTCCCGCAAGGAAAGGGACATAAATAACCGCTAAAGTCAAAACAAGCGAAAGAGCCATTGCACCCAAAAGCACCTTATTATGCGTTTTCAGGGTGAAAATGCTCTGATTCTGCGAACGCATATTATAAGCGTGAAAAATTTCACACATCGACATGGTAAGAAACGCGGCGGTCATGGCAACGTCGTGCCCATGCCAAACATCCACAATAAAATATGAGGCGAGAGTCAACGCCGCAACAAAAATCCCCTGATATATGACCCCGATGCCTAACCCGCCTGAGAAAATGCCTTCGCTCTTGCCTCGCGGAGGCCGCTCCATAATTCCGGACTGAGCGTGCTCCATACCAAGCGCCACAGCGGGCAGACTGTCAGTTATAAGATTTATAAACAACAAGTGAACCGGTTTAAACAATACAAATCCCATTATAGTCGCAATAAAAATTGAAATTACCTCGCTTAAATTTGACGAAAGCAAAAATTGTATAGTTTTCTTTATATTGTCATAAATACGTCGGCCTTCTTCTACCGCCGCTACTATAGTAGCGAAGTTGTCATCCGCCAAAACCCTGTCGGCGACATTTTTGGTTACATCCGTGCCGGTTATGCCCATGCCAATGCCGATATCTCCAGACTTTATGGCGGGTGCGTCGTTCACCCCGTCGCCGGTCATGGCAGTCACATATCCTTTCAGCTTCCAGGTATTTACAATGCGCACTTTATGCTCAGGCTGAACGCGCGCATAAACAAAAGTGTTTTCTATGCGTTTTACAAATTCTTTGTCCGAAAGATCGTCAAGCTCCCGTCCGGTTATGGCCTGATCGGGGCTTTTTATTATACCAAGCTCTTTTGCAATAGCCGCCGCCGTTTCCTTATGATCTCCGGTAATCATTACGACGCTTATCCCCGAGCTT
>JAISVH010000024.1 GCA_031271685.1 Eubacterium sp.
GTTGAGTGACGTCAGCCTTGGTATGACCATTCTTGCGGTTCACGTATCCATTCGGTTTTGAGCTGTTTTTCTTATAACCCAGTTCGGTATCAAGCTTTGCTTCTAACATTTCTTGAAGAGTGTCGGCAAACACCTCTTTGATCATCTCTTGTACATCGTTTGCTGTTGCAAGCTTCTTTTCCTTTATTAATTCTCGGGTTTGTTACTTTGTTAATACTCACATTATTTTGTTCTTTCTGATTATATCATATTTTTTCAGAAAGGCAAAATCACAGTATCAATTTATAACAATTAAAATGGGTTGTTTTAGAATTATTTTTAAAATGGAGATTATTACCATTTAAAAAGTTGTTTGCACATTCTTATTGTGACCATTATTACTCCCCAAAAAACACTTGACAATTATTACATGTCTTTTTGCCTGATTTTTGGCTCAATAGTAATAAATTTATTTTAATATTTATAATATGGCAAGTTTATGAATATAATAAAGGAATACATATTATAGTAATTCTGCTAGAAACCAAATCCAAAAAGTCAATGCAAATCAGATTGATACTTTGCGGTAAATCCACTTATGCAGATTATAGTAAATTATTACGCCCGCGTCAAATAATCGACAATTATAACATTTTGATAAAATGTTTACGTTTTTCAGAATGCTATATTAAAGCTTTCGCGTTATTATTCTTGGTATTTCTTTATTTAATTAACTATACAACTATAACCGCGTTTATGTTCCCCTCCTCTTAGGCGGCGGGTGATTTTAACTCTCCCGCTGACGCTTGTTAAAACACTGTAAGCGGCTACGCCTCAGATGTTTGAATTTTTATCTTTGGAGGACTCGCATGTTTAATGTTAAATCGTTTAAAGACTGGAAAGAGAGTTACAACGACTACTCCTTAGAGAAAAAGGAAGAGATTGAAGAGTATCTTAACAAAAAATACGGAAAAAAGTTTAACGTTTACAGCTTTTTATCCTGTAACGGTGTGGTTTATTCCGATAAATGGGGGGTAATGTCACCGGATATGCAGCGCTTTACGGTCAGCGCTGAGCTAAGCGGAAAAGAAAGAAGTCAAAGCTATTCCGATAATTACCACAGTATTTTGCTTAAACAACCGTTTGCCGATAAGGTCCGCATCGCTCTATCTAAGTGGTTTGAGAGCTTTAATTTTAACTTAGAGATAAACTCAAAAAGCGATGCTGATGATTTTACAATCCACGCAAAACTTTTTGTTACTTTAGGAAAGCAAAGAGAGTATGAGTTATATGATAAAATAAAAATCTTTTTGTCAGAACTATACAAAAGCGGCATAAAAATTTGGTCAAAATGGTCTTATTCCGACTTAAGTCTTAAAAAAGTTGTTATATACTATTTGGATAATGACGGCAAGCTTTTGAGAAAAATATGCGGAAATGAAGAAAATATCGATATTCATCCGCTTAATCTGGATGAGTTGGAATGGTTGGCATCGATAGTATATCTGGACGAGATAGTTCAATATAATGAGTTAAGTTTCAGTTCATGCAATTTAGGAGAAGTCATTACGTATATAAAAGACTTCGTTTTTCCATTAAAACCGGCAAACACCACTTTTCCAATAGAGCTAACAAAGGGGCAGTGGATCAATATTTTTGAAAAAATTGTTAATAACCCATTGGTATCATCGTTAAAAATAACTAAAATCATTGATGTGAACGAGCTTAACCATTTGGAGTATCCGGAAATATACATAGGACACAGGGCGGTTTGCTTCACTGACGCCGAAGGGAATGGATATGCCGTTTTCCGCGGAACCTGCGGTGATTTAGAATGGTACGACAATGCGGTAGGAACTGTGACTTCGGATACAAAACAGCAGCAAGCCGCAGCTAACTTTTTACGTGAAATAAGGGGAGATAAGGCAAACCCTGTCAAAACTCTCACCGCAGTAGGGCATTCTAAGGGAGGAAATAAGGCACAGTATGGATTTATCACCACTGAAGACGGACTTGTTAACCGCTGCGTATCATTAGACGGACAAGGTTTTTCAAACGAATTTATAGCAAAATATATAGATAAAATCAGGGCTAAACGGGATAAAATGGAGCTGAATGCCGAACGCCGAGATTTTGTAAACAGTTTTTGTAATTGGATAGGCGATACGACTTATTATTCCGGTTGGCGGGGTCAAAGCGCACCAGGCCTGAAATATGGTTATAGCTTGCCATTTTTCCACTTTCCCGACGCTTTGTATGACTGGAACGGAAAATTTGACAATTACGGAAAAACCGGCGCGGTACCAGCGTTGGTTAACCAGTTTATGCTTTATGTGCTTAATGAAAATAAATATAGCGGAATTAAAGAAACGACAATATTATCAATGGTATCTCTTATGATGGTTGACCGAAAAACTACAAATAAGCAGGTTGCCGAAGCCCTGCTTAATATAACCGTTATTATATCTGATATGATATCAAACGACAAATCGTTTCGTTCAAAAATAATAAACGTTTTTAAAGAAGAGGAAAATATGCTTTTAGCTACCTTTGAGATGATTGACTCTGAAAGCTCACAAGACAACGAACTTAAGCTTGGGATTCCTATTATTATTTTTTATATTGAAGATTTAGCGCTCAGATTTTTTAGAGACGGCGATTTCAGACACAATATTCTTACATCTCTAAAATTTTTGTCTTTGTCATTCTTGGATGCAACGGGAGGAAAGGTTTCTGAGTATATTGAAAAATTTATTGGGAAAATTATTGTTGGCCTTTCGAAAAAATCCGTACATTACAGTGCTGATAAATCGCTTAACAAACGAATTGGGGAGATAAAAAAATTATTTGATGAATGGCGTTTCTCGAAAATCGACCAAAAATCATCAATAAGTAGAGAGAATATAAAAACATTTGCGGAATACCTTGATTAGAGCGTGTTGACATAAACAAAAACGTTCGTATTTTGGCGAATTTTTTCTCAAGTAATAAATATTATATCCGTGTCATATAGAGCATTATTGGCTATAAGTCAAACTGATATAACATCGCGCAAATCGCGGCGCGCCGCCATAGGCTGCGAGCGTTTTTATAGGATTCATTTCCATAAAAACGCTATTTGCTATAATTACCTTGTCCAACAAAAAAATCAATTAAAAAACTGAACATTCCTGCTTGTGTCAACACGTTATAATATAAAAAATACTTTTTAAAACAAAAAAATATAAAAAAGCTTAAAAATGTATTGACATTTAATTTTCAATGTGGTATACTGATTTAGTCGCTTGACAGATGGAGTGCAGGCGAATTTGATGTGGCGGCATAGCTCAGTGGCTAGAGCACTCGGTTCATACCCGGGGTGTCGTTGGTTCAAATCCAATTGCCGCTACCATATTATGGCCCGTTGGTCAAGCGGTTAAGACACCGCCCTTTCACGGCGGAATCATGGGTTCGATTCCCGTACGGGTCACCAAAAAAACAAACCTCATAAATGCCTTAAACAAGCTATTTATGAGGTTTTTTATTTTCTGTTAAACGATGGTAACCCTCCGTCTAAGAGGCGGGGAAACATGAACGCACATATATAATGTCGAATTATGTCTAATAATGTCGAAAATATATGATTTTTTCACCATTTTTTTCCTTGACTTATTTAAACTTTCCATATATACTTATAGATAAACAGAAAAAGTCGAAAATAAATAGATAAACAATTCAAGAGGTTTAAAACGGTGAATTTTATACAATATTGCACCATATCGGGTAGCATGGTGTGGAATCTGCCTTATGGAATGGATGAGAGTCACCCCGATTGTGTCGAGCTAAAACTGGCAATTACCGAGAAAATATGGAATTTATATAATAGCGGAATTTCTTGCTTCTTTTGCAACTGCGAATACGGCCTGCCGCTGTGGGCGGCTGAAGCAATTGTCGGCATGCGCCTTTTAAAAAGGCGCTCCGCTAAAATTAACCTCATCATACCGCACGAAAATCAGGCCGCCGTATGGAGCAATGAAGTGAGGGAGCGGTATTATAATATTAATGCCGCCGCCGATTCGGTCGTGATATTAAGCACAAAATATAAAGAAGATTGTTATCGTAAAGCCGATGAATTTATGATAGACCACAGCATTATGCTGCTCACTGACGGCGGAAACGAATACATATCAGAGTATGCGAAGAGTAAAAACAAGGATATAGAACCAATCAAAATGCTAATAAATCGATAATTTTTTTTCCGGCCACTGTAAATTAAATCATAAAAATTAAAATATATTCAGCTAAACGTGCCTAAAAAAACATCAGCGTTCCCCAAAAGCGTATTTTTCAATCTTTAATATCGTTATAGCTAGTCAGTTTTAAAACGCTAAATGCGTTTTTAAGACGCGGCATACGCCGCGTGCCACCGAAGGCGGCTTGCTTTGCTGCATAGTCAGTCGCGCGCCTTAAGGTTGCTAGCAGACTTTGCCCGATGTTTAAAAACCATTTAGTTTTTTGAATTGACTGACTATATATACTCGTTTTCTTTAAAACGAAAAGGTAACAAATTTGATTTATTTTATGGGATGGTAAATTAAATGAAGTTTAATGAAAGACTTCGCGAGGTAAGGGAGGACAAGTTCATATCTAAGACCGATCTGGCTAAAGTCCTCAGCACAAGCAGGCAGCAGATTTTGAAGTATGAGACGGGCTTTTCTGTTCCAAGTATTGATGTTTTATTAAAAATAGCTGATTATTTGAGTATTTCGGCTGACTATCTTCTCGGCAGAGACGAATATGTGACCTTGCCGCGTGATAAGAAGCAGAGTTACTTAGTGTTGCCGAAAGAACTGACAAAAGATGAAATTGAATTTTCCAAAGAATTGATAAATGTTTTGCGTAGAAAGCATATTAAAAAACCAAAATAGCGTTTTTAGCCGGATACTATATTTTTTATGAGGGCACGCTTTGCCGAATATTGTCGTATTATTAAAGATAATATATAGGCAATACCGTATAGCTTTTGCGTGCAAAGCGCGTCGAGCCGTTAAGCGTGAGTTGTGCGGTGTTGCCTATAGTATATGTCAAAAATCTGCATAATAAATAGGATAACAACTTTTGATTATACTCTCGGGCGATTGATAATCGCCCTTAAATTTTGAAGAAAGGGGAGCGGCTTTTCGTGAAGATGGATTTTATTGAGAAAATTTATACCGAATCAGAGTATTACGACTCGGTGCGAAATACAATATTGTACATGATGCCGGGAGGAATCAACAAATTTGACCTTGACGACTGCATAAGTGAAGTATATAAAATTGCGCTGCAAAAAAGGAATGAAGTCGAAAACCATCCTCTCATTCAAGGATGGTTGGTTCTAACCGCCAAAAACGTGGTAAAACGCTATTTAAGAAAAAAATCTATTGAAAAAAGGATGCTCTTGAGTATGAACGCAATCATCACCGAACCTGTTGACAATTACTACGAATGTGAAAAATCATATGATGAATTTTTGGATTTTTTGAGAAAGAGTCTTAAACGATCAGACTACAAGCTGTTCACCATGAAATTCGTTGAAAAGCGTTCAACTACGGAAATTGCCGAATATATCAGGATAAAACCACATTCGGCGGATTCAAGGATAACGCGCCTTAAAAATAAAATCAAGAAAATTTTAGAAGAAACATGAATTTTTGTTAATAAAATAGATTATATAACAAGGGGGGAATTTAATGACCTTAAGCTATAAAAACCTCTCAGCTGAGAAAATGCGTGAAATGCTATTGAACAACACGCTTGACGTAAATTTAATGGGTTTAGAAGAGTATGAAAAATTATTTGGCCATGAGATAGAGCTTGATGAGCCGAGTGGTTTTATGCTAGATTTTTGCAATAAGGGCTTAAAGAGATATGAAAAATATCGTGAAAACATTCAAAAACCACTTTTCAAAAATATTATTAAAAAGCAAAAAACGCAAAGTAAAAAGCTCTTTATAATCAAAGCTTTGCGTCAAGTTTCAATATTTTTTTTAATTTTAAATTTTATGGCAATGGCAGCGCAAGATGTTTCCACAGCATTCGGATTTAATCTTTTCAGTTACATTTATAATTGGTTAAACCAAAATTCGGTTGAAATAACAAATATTGAAAGTGTCGGAGTTCATTTATTCGATTTAAGAAATCCCCAAAATATCAAGTCCGCTGAAATCGTCGATGATGAAATCATTTATACCAATTATAACGAAATCATGGAAATAAGCGGAGGGTGGTCAAACCTTGTTTCGCCATATTTAATTAGAGATTATAAGTTTATAAGAGCGGCTTATGCAGAGCACAGCGAAGATAAAAAATTCTCAATTTATTTCCTTGACGACAACGAAAAACAGGTTTCATTGATTATTCAGGATTTATCTGTGCGTTATTTTGAAAACAAAGATGAAAACGAAGGCCTTGTTGAAGAATTAGTGGTGGGAGATATTACATTTAAAATATTTAAAAATATAGAAGACTATCAAGTCATTTGGGAAAAAAGCAATTATTTATATAATTTAAGAACATTCTTACCTTTAAAAGATATAGAGGAAATAATACGCAATTATTACTCCTATACCAAAAATTAGGGAAAATATTATGTATAGGATTTTTTGTCGTAAAATAATGCAATTTTGACTCGAATATCCATTGATATCTATAGGAATGAATTCCATAAATCAAAGATTTTAACTTGATTTCAATAAACGTTCTATCATAGATAATTATAACCGCGTTCATGCCCTCGCCTCTTAGGCAGCGGATTCCATGTTGACGCTTGTTAAAACACCGGAAGCGGCTCTGCCGCAGATGTTTAAAAACACTGTTTTTAGATAGACCCCATAATTCTTATAATGGCACGTTTTGTCAAGTTTTGTCAAAATATAATGATTCGTTTTTGTATGGATTTATTCTGCGGATCCATATAAAAATATTACATTAACTTGGGAGGGTAACAGAAATGAAAAAAGAAATTAAAAAAATCATGTCGACTATCATCGCGATCAGCGTTTTGGTTTGCGGCAGCGTTGCTGCTGCGACCGCAGTGGTGGAAAATCAGCAGGACTTGGCAGTCGGCTCGGACATAGTCCCTATGCGCGCGTCCCCTGTTTTAGCTAGCTGGTCTCCATTGCTGTCACAAACATCATATGGAGCCGATATTGATCTTACCGACGATTTTACAGGCATGGTTACGGTAAGATTACAGAATTCGGGCGGCGCTACGATTGCCCAATTCTTTAAAACCTATACAGACATTAACAATATTTTTGCCGTAACTTCACGCACTACGCCAACGGGAACATATAGAATAGAAATCGAAATTAAGGCAAACGGCATTTCGGGCACGACAATAAGAAATTCGAGTTATTTTATTATTTAGATTTTATAGTTAATTAACTTCAAAAAACAACCGAAAAATGGCACAGAAGCTTGAGTGTAAATGGTTTTTCTAAAATTTTTCGGCTATGTTTTTAAAATTAATTTATTACCCCTGCAACAAATAGTAGACAAAATATAACGTAGGATTTTTGCTGTCAAACAATGCAATTTCGATTCTAATATATCCATTGATATTTTAGTAAAAATTAAAGCGGTTTGGCGGCAAAAAGACACGCAATAATTGTTGAGTATTTGTTGCAGGAGTAATACTATATAAAATTGCGGTTTGTGCAATGCTAAAAACATCTGCGGCAAGCCGCTTAACGTGTTTTATAATCGTTTCACTTTATTTAAAGTTAAACGAGGATTGTTCTGTTTGCGAACAGCGCTAGCAACGCGCACGTTGCGGAACCCCTTTAACTTAAAAAATACTTAGTATTTTTTAAGTTAAAGGACTATAATAAGCGTTAGCGGGTGATTAAAAATCACCCGCTGTATTTTTTATGTATATATTGTAGAAAAATGCAAATTCTATTGACAAAAAGCTAAGTCAACACCGCACAAACCACGCTTAACGGCTTGGCGCACAAATCATTTGCGTATTTCTCGCCAAACTTCGTTAATTTTGCCTTAAATATCAACGGATATTATAGTCAAAATTGCCTAGTTTGACGAAAAATCCGGTTGTGTGCTTTTCACGCAAGAGCTGTGCGGTATTGCCTTAATAGAAAGCAGGGATATTATGAATTCTTTTTTTAAAATCGGACTGAGCGGATTATTGATTTTCTCAGTTCTCTTTGCTTATACAAATGTTAATAAAACGCAGATGACTTATTCTCAGAGAGGCTCAACCGGGCGCGAAGTCGAGACGATACAGAGAACTCTCAAGGAATATGGGATTTTTCATGGTGAGATAACCGGATATTATGGCGAGCAAACAGAAAGGGCAATAAAAAGCTTTCAACAATATAACGGTCTGGCAGCAACCGGAATCGCTGATGGAACAACATTAAAAAAGCTGAATATTAGTATCGGGTCAAAACCTTCGGCCACTGAGTCAAACGTTAACCTTTTGGCGAGGATCATCTCGGCTGAAGGGCGCGGCGAAGTATATGAAGGACAGGTCGCTATTGGGGCGGTAATTCTAAATCGTATTGAGCACCCGTCATTTCCGGATAGCTTGTCAGGAGTGATATATCAGCCGGGCGCGTTTACTGCTATAACCGATGGGCAATTTAACGAGCCGATAAGCACAACAAGTTACTCTGCCGCAAGAGACGCCTTATCAGGATGGGATCCAAGCGGCGGCGCTATATACTATTATAATCCGGCCAAAACTAGCAATGCGTTTATTTACACTAGGCCTGTAATCAAGATAATCGGCGCTCATAGATTCTGTACGTAAAAATAAATAGAAAACGCGCTATAATTAACTTGAAAACAAGCAAAATAATTTCCGCGAAGCCGCATGATATTTTGCAGTAAATCCGCTTTGTTCAGATTAACTGCAACTTCGCTATTATCCTTGATATTTTTAAAGTTAATAACCATATACGTACTATTTTTTATTTTCACTGATTTCTCCTGATTTTAAACTTCTCCTGTATTCATTAAAGTCAGGCAGATACATAAGCGCGCTTATCACCGCAAAGGCAAGATTAATTATAAATAAAACTAACAAAACGCCTTCAGAGATATCTATATTTAAAATACCTGGCAGAAACAACACGCCAACCATAGTTAAGAAAAAAATGACTGTGGTTATCTTTCCAAACCATTTTGCACCTTTAAAGCTTACGCCTTGAGTTATCATCAGGCCGACTAATAGTATCATAGCCACTTCTTTTAAAAGCAAAACTGCAAAAACCGGCCAAAATCCCGGATATTCTATCATAAAAACAATGCTTACCGCTATCTGCGTGAGTTTGTCAGCGACCGGATCAATAATTTTTCCAATATCGGTTATCCAGCTAAACTTTCGAGCCAAAAAACCATCCAACGCGTCGGTAATGCCGGAAATACCAAGGATTACGCCGGCAAAAACATTATTTTTTATCGTAATGTAATAGATAAATACAGGTACCAATAGTATCCTGAAAACAGATATAATATTTGGAATTTGCTTCATTGGCTCAGTCTCTCCTATCAAATAATCCGCAACGAAACTCTTGCCGCCTGAGGCAGTCATCTAAAACATATGCAAAACAACTATTCCTGATATAACTTAAGCTGGTCTTCTGCATATCTTATTGAATTAACTGTCATTTTATTTTTACTTCTGGACACTGTGTAGACCATACTTTTTACCGGGGTGTTTTGATATTCTATGCCCGCTATTGAAAGCGGACTGGGCGCTATGTAATATACATGAAGGGTATACAATTCACCGATATTGGAAATACTTCCGATTTGCGGCGTATAAGTCATATATCTTATTTGCGCGGGGATAGTATATGAGTTTGTTTCAACGTCATAGTCGAATGCAATCTCAATATCGTCAATTGACTGATGGATAATCTCAAATCCGGAGCCAAAAAGACTGCGAACCGAATATTCAACATCAACCGCAGGGATTGTTATCATCCCCACATCCTTTGGATAAAGGTCGGTTTGTCCTGATATTATAATTCTCCAAATCGCGGCGGATATTACCGTAGCTGAAGGGAGGTTTTGGTTGCTAGCAAATTCCGGAGGATCGGTTATTACAACAGGATAAATAAATTTTGCGAACTCATCTTTAAGTTTTGTTTTGTTGATTATACTATTTATTGTTTGATATGAGAGAACCACTGTGGAAATTATCCCTATAAGAGAAAAAACAACTGCTATTATCCCGACCATAATATATGCTTTACGTTTGCGGTGCGGAATGGATTCAACGGAAATTTCATTTAAATCAAGCAAATCTTCTATTTCTCCGGTCTCCTCGTCAAGCGCGCTCTCAAGAGACCCTACCAACTGCTTTAGCACTTTAGGTTCACTGATGATGTTTTCGTCTGATTCCTTAACTTTTTTCATCTTTAGTTCCTTATCTGCCCGTTTCCGCGGATCAAATATTTATAAGTAGTGAGTTCGCTAAGTCCCATAGGACCTCTTGCGTGAAGTTTTTGATTTGAAATCCCTATTTCGGCGCCTAAGCCAAATTGCTGCCCATCGGTAAAACGGGTGGATGCGTTTACATAAACCGCCGCCGCGTCTACCATCTTAAGAAAATATTCGGCGCTTTTAAGATCTTCGGTAATGATACATTCGCTGTGCTTTGTTCCAAAACGTGATATGTGCCGCACGGCTTCAGACACGTTGCAAACCGTTTTGGCGGCAATGATATTGTCATTGAATTCCGCAGCATAATCCTCATTTGAGGCGATCCGCTCGACTTTAACATATTCGGCAGTTTCTTGATCGCCGTAAATAATAACTTTATTTTTCCAAATCTCGCCGATTTTGCTCCAAAAATCCTTTGCTATATCTACATTTACTAATATAGTTTCAATTGCGTTACATACGGACGGACGCTGTGTTTTAGCATTATCGGCAATCCTTACTGCCATATTGATATCTGCATGCTTATCAACGTATAAGTGACAAACTCCCTCTCCGGTTTTTATGATCGGTATGGAAGCGTTTTCGACAACCGAGCGGATAAGGCCGGCTCCGCCGCGCGGGATCAACACGTCGACATATTCATTAAGCTTCATCAACGCCTTTGCTGTTTCGCGAGAAGTATCCTCCACCAACTGGACTGCGTTACGGGGCAACCCTGACATCTCCAGCGAGTCTTGAATTAAAGAAGTTAAGTATATATTTGAATTAATCGCGTCACTCCCCCCCCTTAATATGCACACGTTACCGGATTTAAGGCAAAGCGCTGAGGCATCAATGGTAACATTCGGGCGCGATTCAAAGATAATGCCGATAACACCGAGCGGAACTCGTTTTTTTGTAATGGTAATGCCATTGTAAAGTTCGCCGCCACCGATAATTTCACCCACCGGATCAGGCAAAGCAGCCACCTCTAAAACACCCGAAGACATTTCGGAAATACGCTTTTCGGTGATGGTAAGCCGGTCAATAAAAGCTTCGGTCATATTGTTTCTTTTAGCATTTTCGACATCTTTTTGATTGGCTGAGATGATATTTTTAGAATTTGATAAAAGGTTTCCAGAAAGAATTTTTAAAGCTTTATTTTTATCGACGCTTTTAATGCTGCGCATCGCCTCTTCCGCCTCTTTTGCGCGCGATCCCAATCTTTTCAAGTATTCCATTATTAGCTCCTAAATAAATATAGTACATATCGCTTTATTTTCAAACAGATCATATAATATTCTTGGGTTTTCGCCATTTATGACCACTGTTGATATATCACCTTCCTTGGCTAACATAGCGGCTTCAATTTTGGTAAGCATTCCGCCGCTTGAAAAAGCGCTTCCCCTGTCTTTTGCATTTTCAATCATTTCCCCGGTAATTTTATTGACCACGGGAATAAGCTTGGCATCGGGTTCAGAGGGATTTTTATCATAAAGCCCATCAACATCGGTAAGGATCACCAGTAAATCCGCACGGATGAGCTTTGCAACCATTGCGGAAAGCGTGTCGTTTTCGTCAAAATCAAGCTGTTCTATAGAAACGCTGTCGTTGGCGTTGATAATTGGCACCGCCTTCATTGAAAGCAAACGTTCAAATGTGTTTTGCACATTTGCAGAGCGCTCTTTGTTAGAGACAACATCGCGTGTTAGCAGGATCTGCGCTACAGTATGGCTATACTTGGTGAATTCAGTATCATAAAGGTTCATGAGCGCGCTTTGACCAACGGCGGCGCACGCTTGCTTCACTGTCACCTCTAACGGCTTTTCAGAAAGACCCATACGGCCCGCGCCGACGCCCACAGCTCCGCTAGTGACAAGGAGCACCTCTTTTCCCGAATTTATCATATCAGAAAGAACACGCACCAACGTTTCTACTCTTCTTATATTTATATTCCCGTTTCCGTATGACAGCGTTGAAGTTCCAACTTTTACGACTATTCGTTTTTTGTCCGAAATATTATACATTAACATTATACCACATTTCTATAAGATTTTCAATATTAAAAATTTCAAATATCTGCGGCAAAGCCGCTTCCGGTGTTTTATAGCGGCCAGTTTAAAAACGCTAAATGCGTTTTTTAGACTCGGCATGCATCGCGTGCCACCGAAGAAAGACTATAGTAAATTAACCTGAAAACAATCAAAAATAATTTTCGCAAATCGCCTTTATTAAAGATTTTGAGTTATTATTTTTGATATTTTCTAAGTTAATTAACTATATAACAAGCGTCAGCGGAGGATAATCACCTGCCGCCTAAGATGCTGGGACATGAACGCGGGTGTATAGCCGAGCGTTTGACGCTAGAGTAATAACTATAATATCGCCACGCTTGCTATAGAGAAATAAAAAATCAAAGACAGCGCATCAAGCACAGTGGTTATCAGAGGACCGGCCATTATAGTGGGATCCAGCTTTAGGGCTTTGGCGGCGACCGGAAGCATGCTTCCTACAATTTTAGCAGTGGTAACAACAAGGACTAAAGTTAATGAAACTGCCAATGCTATTGATGAATCGGTTTTACTAAAAATAATCAGCCTTAGAAAATTTATTGCCCCAAGCGTCATCCCGGCAATAAGGCCAACAAAAAATTCTTTCAGGAGTATTGTAAGTGCGTTTTTAGTTTTTAAGTCTCCGACCGCCAAATTACGTATAATCAAAGTTGACGATTGTGAACCGGCGTTGCCCCCCGAACTCATTAACATCGGGATAAAGGCCGCTAAAGCGACCGCGCTGCTCATCAAACCTTCGAAGTGGCTTATAATCGCACCGGTGAAAGACGCGGAAATCATAAGAACCAACAGCCAAGGGATCCTTTTCCATGCGAGGGCAAAAATATTAGTTTTTAGATAACTCTCGTCAGACGGGGTGATAGCCGCCATTTTTTGAAAATCCTCAGTATTTTCGTCCTCAATGATGTCCACAATATCATCGACCGTAATTATGCCCACCATTCGATTTTCAGAATCTACCACCGGTATTGACAAAAGGTCGTATTGTTTGAACATCCATGCTACTTTTTCGCGATCCTCGGTAGTATGGACCGATATAACGCCGTCGTCATCGCTCATGAGTTCAGAAATCGTTTTTTCCTCATCGGCAAGTATCAACGTTTTAAGTGTGATGTATCCCAACAACCGCTTGGTATTGCTCACAACATAACATGTATAGATAGTTTCTTTGTTAAGTCCATTTTTTCGTATATAACTTAATGCCTCGCCTACCGTTATACCGGATTTCAATGACAGGTACTCAATAGTCATAACGCTTCCCGCGGAATCTTCAGGATAATTTAAAAATTGATTTATCAAGGCGCGATTTTCAGGCGTAGAGTCATGAATTAGCTTTTTTGCGATATTAGCCGGCAATTCCTCAAGATAGTCTATTTTATCATCGAACGCGAGAGAGCCGAAAAGTGTGTCTAAAGCCAGTGGATTCAGCATTGAGGTCAAATGACTGCGACTTTCTTTTTCTAGATATGAAAAAACTTCGGCTGCGCGTTCTTTAGAAAGCATTTTAAAAACGAGCGTGCTCTCATTTCCGTTTAAGTCATCAAGAACTGCGGCTATGTCCATTGGGAATTCGTCGTTAAGCTGAATTTTAAGATCTTTATATTTGTTTTCCTTGATAAGTTCTTGTATTTCTTTAGTTGTAAGCGCTTTCACACCCTCACCTCATATTGCATTTATGGCAAATTGCGTAAACATATGAGTGAATTACATGTTTACGCTCGCCGCTAAAAGCGATGAACTACAGCAAAGCCGCAGTGTTTATAGCATTTTGAAAAACACTATAAATAATACACACACAAAAATTGTACACCATGCCGTTATAATTGTCAATAGTTTGAGTTTTATTTTTTTGGCTTTCCCTCTTGCAAATATTTATATTATATAGTATAATATTATAGTTAAAATTTATTTTTTATAAAATTATACAAAAATGGAGGCTGTTTATGGAAATAAATATGTTTAAACAGTTGGCTGAACTGTCAAAGCTTAAATTCAGCGAGTCAGAGAGCCAAAAGCTTATTGACGAGCTAACCGGGTTTATAAAGCTCTCCGATATATTAAAGGATTTTAATCAAGATTATAGCGATAAAAAAGACGATAACACTATTAATTTTAGAGATTTGCGCCCCGATGTGGCCGGTTTCTCGTATTCGCCGGAAAAACTTTTGAGCAATACAGAGAGCATCGACAACTGCTATCAAATACCTAAACTTTTGGAATAAACGCCACGGAGGAAAAATGAACAATATAAAAGAACTACGCGAAAAACTTGACAAAAAAGAGATAAGCGCGACTGACCTTGTCAAAAAATATCTTGAAAAAATAAAAGAAAATCCATCAAGTTATTTCGTTACGGTAACCGAAGAAATGGCGCTTGAAAGCGCTAAATTCGCACAAAAAATTATAAACGAAGGACGCAGCGGCTTGCTTACCGGAATTCCGGCCGCGATAAAGGATAATATCTGCACGGACGGGATTAAAACTTCCTGCGGATCTAAAATGCTTGAGAATTTTATACCGCCCTATGACGCCGCAGTAATTGAAAAATTAAAATCCGAAAATTATATCATGCTTGGCAAAAGTGCCATGTCTGAATTCGCAGCCGGCAAATCCCCAGAAAACGAGGGCGGCGCGTATGCGGTAAGCGAAGGGCTTTGCGCTTTTGCGTTAAGTTATGGTTCATCCGTTGATATAGGAAGCGCCGCAGAATTTTATGGATTGACCGGTTTGGCACCATCTTTCGGCCGTGTTTCACGTTTTGGGGTGGCGGCTTTTTCTTCCTCATTCGGAAGAACAGGCCCGATTACTAATTCGGCGCATGACTGCGGCTCTATTCTTAGCGTTATTTCAGGATATGACAGCCGTGATGTGGTTACAAAAAAATCAGAAGATAAAAATGTCTTTAACGATAAAGTCGGGATGGGGGTTAAAGGGCTTAAAATATTTCTTCCAAAAGAAATTTTTGATGATGAAACAGATGAAACGATTAAGTCTTCGGTTATTTGCATCGCTAAGGAATTTGAAAAACTGGGAGCCACGCTTATTGACGGCACTTTAAAAAGCTATAGCTATGCTGACGCCGCTTATTATCTGTTGTCAAGCGCTGAGGCTTCAAGCAATTTGGCGCGTTACGATGGAATCAAATACGGGCTTAGAGGCGAGGGCAAAAATTATGACGATATTGTATCGGACAGCCGCACTAAAGGTTTTGGCGAAGAAGTAAAGAGAAGGATAATGTTCGGTAACTTTGCGCTTGCAGGCAAAAATTTTGAGGACTATTATCTCAAAGCTTTGGCGGTTAAACAGCAAATCAAAAAAGAAGTTGACAATATTTTTGAAAAGGCTGATATAATTATTTCACCTGTCTTGAAAAACATATTGAATTTGACGGGACATCCTGTAATAACACTGCCTTGCGGTAGGAAAACAGGCGTAAGTCTTATGGGAAAAATGTTTGGCGAAAGCGTTTTGATCGGAGCGGCGGATGCTTTTGAAAGGAGATAGTCAGTGGTAAAATTAGTTAATGCGTTTGATATATTGAAAGAAACAATAGGAGAAAAAAATGTTATGCCACCGCCGTATTCTATGATTAATCACATTGTTTTTGCCGGTAATTATGAAGGACAGGCCGAGATTGCTTGCCAACTCAAAACATATCTATTTTATGATTTGCTTATAAATATTAATTATATTTTTAAGGAAATTCTATTGCACAGGGGGACTGTAAAATGAAATATTACCCCACAATGGGCCTTGAAATACACGCCGAGCTGCTAACCAAGTCAAAGCTTTTCTGCTCCTGTTCGGCTGAGTTCGGAGGTGAGCCGAACAGTCGGTGTTGTCCGGGTTGCTCGGGATTCCCGGGAATGTTGCCTTCGCTCAATCAAAAAGCGATGGAATATATAATTAAGGCCGGGTTTATTATGGGATGTTCTATATCCCGTTTTACGAAATGGGAAAGAAAACATTATTTTTATCCCGATCTCCCAGGAGCATATCAAATTTCGCAGCTTGAGCGTCCGGTGTGCGTTGGAGGGAATGTCGCTATCTATGTGCCATCCGGCGAAAAATCAATAAGGATTAACCGTATACACCTTGAAGAAGACGCAGGAAAGCTTATCCATGATATCAGCCCGAATTTCAGCCTAGCAGACTACAATAGGGGTAGCATACCTCTTATTGAAATAGTGACCGAGCCTGATTTTCATAGCGCTGAAGAGGTTATGGCGTTTGTTGATAAAATTCGCCGCATGCTGCAATACGCCGGGGTGTGCGACGGAAAAATGGAACAGGGGTCACTGCGTTGTGACGTTAATATTTCGATTGCGCCTGAAGGTTCTGAAAAACTCGGTACTCGCACGGAAATCAAAAATCTTAATTCAATACGTTCAATTGGCAGGGCGATTGAAGCCGAAATAAACCGTCAAACAGATTTGATTGTCTCGGGAGGCAAAGTTGTTCAACAAACTTTAAGATTTAATGACACAGTCGGCGAAACCGTTGCTATGAGATCAAAGGAGAACGCGCACGACTATCGCTATATGCCCGACCCTGACATTCCCCCTCTGATTTTAACCGAAAGCGAGCTTGAAAGAATTTTCTTGGAAATCCCCGAAATGCCGGAAAAAAGGATGGAGCGTTATAAAAGTTACGGCATTTCGGAATCCGATGCTGAAATCATTATTTCTGATAAGTTGATAAGCGATTTTTTTGACGAGTCGATTAATTATTACAACAATCCAAAGGCTGTGGCCGCATTTATATTAGTGGAACTTATGCGGCGTATAAATTTAGGGGATGCCGATATCAACGGTCTTCCATTTGGTGCGAAGGAGTTTGCAAAACTGATAGAATTGGGATATACTGACAAAATTAGCCGTTCCCATATGAAAGATGTGCTTCGCGAAATGCTGAAAAGCGGCAAAAATCCCGAAACAATCTGCGAAGAGCAAGGCTTTATCATAAAAGAAGATATCAATACGGTAAATACAGTGATAGACAAGATCATAAGCGAAAACGCAGGAGTCGTTGAGCAATATCGCAGCGGTGAGCAAAAAGTATTCGGTTTTTTGATGGGTAAAGCAAATAATGAGTTAAAGGGCATCGCCGCACCGCCGGTTATAAAGGCGCATCTTGAAAAAAAGCTGAATGGAGAATAAATATGTATAGAGAAAACCAATACCGCAGTCACTTAACAATTGACATAAGCGAATCGGATATAGGTAAAAACGTTCGTGCCGCCGGTTGGGTGGAAAACATACGCGATCATGGCGGGATAAAATTTATTGATCTTCGTGATCATTACGGCGTGGTGCAGATAACTATGCAGCAAAACGAAGCTCTGCTTAAAGGAGTTCACAGAGAAAGCTCAGTCAGTATTTTCGGAAAGGTGGTAAAGAGAGCCGAGGAAACGGTCAACGCTAAAATTTCTACCGGTACTGTGGAAATAGTGGCTGAAAAACTGGATATTTTGGGAAAGGTCAGCGAGCCGTTGCCTTTTGAAATTCCGTCATCGAAGGAATCGGGTGAGGATATACGTCTTAAATACCGTTTTCTCGACCTTAGGAATCCGAAGGTGCATGAGAGTATAGTAATGCGCTCAAAGGTAATGTCGTTTATGCGCGACTGTATGAATTGCATGGGCTTCTTAGAACTTCAAACTCCTATTTTATCCACTTCGTCTCCGGAGGGCGCGAGGGACTATCTAATACCTAGCCGCAAGCATCACGGAAGGTTTTATGCGCTTCCGCAGGCGCCGCAGATTTTTAAGCAGCTATATATGGTATCCGGTTTTGACAGATATTTTCAAATCGCGCCTTGTTTTCGTGATGAGGACGCTAGGTCTGACCGTACTCCGGGCGAGTTTTATCAATTGGATTTTGAACTTTCTTTCGCTGAACAAGAAGATGTTATTATGGCAGGCGAGAAGGTGCTTTTTGACACATTGTCTGAATTTTCTGATAAGAAGATAACTAAAGCGCCGTTTCCAAAAATTCGATATCACGAAGCGATGTTGAAATATGGCACTGACAAGCCGGATTTACGCAACCCGCTTTTTATAATAGAGCTGAGTGATTTATTCACTGATAGTGGATTCAAACCGTTTTGTAATAAAACAGTGCGTGGCATACGCGTGCCCGGAATGGCTGAAAAATCAAAAACTTTTTTCAAAAGTATGGAGGAATTTGCCCTTTCTATTGGAATGAAAGGCTTGGGTTATATAAAAGTTGATGAAAGTATGTCTTTTTTGGGACCTATCGATAAATTTTTAGACGACAGCCAGCGAAATGAGCTTAAATTGCGCGCAGAGCTTAAACCCGGTGATGTGCTATACTTTATCGCGGATAGCAAAAGAAACGCCGAAAGCTGCGCGGGGCAGTTAAGAACCGAAATCGCCGTTCGTTTGGAGTTGATTTCTAACGATCGGTTTGAAATATGTTGGGTTTATGATTTCCCTATGTTTGAGTCGGACGACTCGACGGGAAAGCCGACTTTTTCACACAATCCGTTTTCAATGCCTCAGGGAGGGCTGAAAGCGTTAAATAATATGGATCCTCTTAATATTTTAGCGTATCAGTATGATGTGGTTATAAACGGAGTTGAATGTGCTTCTGGTGCGGTAAGAAATCACGATCCCGAAATAATGGTCAAGGCTTTTGAAATAGCCGGTTACACCGAGGAAGATGTTAAGTCGCGATTTGGGGCTTTGTATCACGCTTTTAAATTTGGCGCCCCCCCCCACGCAGGAATGGCCTATGGAATTGACCGGATAATCATGCTTATTAGAGATGAGGACAGTATTCGCGAAGTTATCGCATTTCCTCTTAATTCAAATGCGCAGGATCTATTGTTAGGTGCCCCTACCGAGGTTAGCGAGCTGCAACTTAGAGAAACACACATAAAAATAAGATAAATTTTTCCGATTAACTTTATTATTACAAAACTTTCATTTTTTTTGTAATAATTAAACAAATTTTATTATTAATTTTTGGAATATGGCCATCTTATTTGCCAAATGAAAGTATTGACAATTACTAAGTATTCTGATATCATTAATATGTATAATAAGGTGTTTTCACTAATTTCATTATGAAATTAGTAAAGGCTGTTTATTTTATACTTTCATTTTTCGGAATAAAACAGCCTATTTCCTTTTATAATTATTTTTAATTTTATAGGGGAGGACTAATTATGGCAAAATCGAAAATGCTAAGATTTCTCAGCGGTACCTTGGCATCGGCACTTATCTTGACAACTATGACCGTTGAACTCGGTGTTTCTGCGGAAATTTCCGATCTTGATGGCAATGTTGTCGAAATTATTTCAGATGATGCACTATCAGTCAGCGAAGGCTCTTCAGTTGACGGCGTAGCGCCAACGGTCGACGGCGTTGCAGTCGAGGATGGCGTGATAACATCAGGTGAAGGGGATTTGACCGAAGATAACGCGGCATCTGAAGAAGAAATTTTATACAGTGACGGCGCTGCTGTCGGCGAAGAAACTTCGGCTGGTGGCAGCGAGGTGGTCGGTGAAGAAACTTCGTCTGGTGGCAGCGAGGTGTTCGGTGAAGAAGCTTCGTCCGGAAACATCGTGGCTGTAGGTGATGAATCCTCATCAGGAAAAGAAACTTCGTCAGGCTATGAAGATGAAAGCTCTTATGAGCTTTTAGCCGACAGTGATTTGTTCGCTCCGGATGGCGACAAGCGTTTAGCGGGCAGTACATATGTTCCCTATATGCCTAAAGCCACTGTTATAGAAACTAACTTTAACAGTTTTGTCGGTACCCAGCAAGGCGCTGACAATCATGGAAATTTTGAACTTGCCGATGGAGTTTTTGAATGGATAGGGAAAGGCACCGAGACAAACGCGCGTGCGTATCGTATTGAATACAATAATTTGCCCTATAACAAGGTGGCTCTGCCCGGACGTTCTAGTTCGGTTGAAGGTGAATTTGGCCCCGAGCCAGGATATGAAGGCGAAATTGATGGAGTTGAGATTTTAGCAGCTTTTGATATGCGAGGATCTCCTTATTACAGTGATAGACAAAAGGGAGGCTACTGGAAAATAAATGTCCCCGAAGGTGTAACGGCAGCAAAATTTTCAATTTGGGCGCATGGCTCCGGCACTGACAGAATTGACCGCGTAAGAAAAGGAGAAGATCCGCTTACGGGTGTAGTAGTTGGCCCCGGCGCATATGTGCCATACAAGTTTTTACCTAGCATGGCTCCGGATTTTCAAAATGAAGGTTCCGCTGAAAACCGTCCTGTAAAAGAAGATTATTATCTTCCGGG
>JAISVH010000032.1 GCA_031271685.1 Eubacterium sp.
GATTTGGCCGTCCTTGAGCGGCACGTTGAAATCGCAGCGGACAAGCACCCTTTTGCCCTTAACGTCGATATCCTCTATTGTTTTTTTCCCAAGCATACTCATAACTAAAACACCTTTCAAATTGTTTGTGGCTATTTAGCTTATTTTGGCTAGATTATTATAAGACATTTTTATATAATAAACAAGTGCATAAATATATGAAATATCTAAAAGAATAGAATAAAAGGCAACATTAACGCTACCTTAAGTTTATTTCTTTTGCATTTTTATTAAATCAATAAAAATTTATCGTTAAACAATAAAAAACTATTGACATATAATAAATAATCCGTTATAATATAAAAAATAAAGATATATAGCAAAATTTTATTCTTCACTATGGGAGGAGCCCTATGAAAAACAAGGACCACTCGCTGATTTTGTCGCTTATATTAACAAAATTGCTGCTCACAGGGCTTATCTTAACAGCAGCCGCAATGCCATGGGTTGCGCGAGCATACGACAATAATCGGATGGCGGCATACGGAGCGCAAAGTTTATACCCACAGATACTTATAACTTTTTACCTAGCGGTCACAACAGGGATGGCAGCAATTTTTGCTCTGAATAAGCTACTTGAAAACATAAGAAAAAACGCTGTATTTGTTCGCGGAAATGTTCATCTGATAGAGCTTATTTCTTATTTTTGTTTTGCCGAAGGAATTATATTTTTTTGGTTCGGCTTTTTCCGGCCGATGTCGTTTGTTATTTCAGGTGCGTCTATCTTTTTCGGATTGGCCGTTAAAGTGCTTAAAAATGTGTTTTCTGCAGCGGTAAACATAAAAGAGGAAAGTGATTTTACAATATGATTAAAAGCATTTTCCTTTACTTTCAATTATTTTTCTGCATTAATAAATATTCTGCATTAATAAATATATAGTCAGTCAATTTAAAAAACCTAAAGGGTTTTTAAACAGCGAGCAAATCCCGTTGGCAACCTTAAGGTGCTCGACTGAATATATAGAAAGATAAGGCCGCCTCAGGCGGCACACGGCGCATGCTGCGCCTTAAAAACGCATTTAGCGTTTTTAAACTGACTAGCTATAAGATGGAATTATTCAAAAAAGGCCAATTATCCTCAAAAATCGAAAGGACGATTTATTATGCCTATTATTATCAATTTAGATGTGGTAATGGCAAAAAGAAAAGTTTCGTCGAATTCCCTTGCTGAAAAGCTTGATATTACCCCCGCCAACCTGTCGATATTAAAAACCGGAAAAGCTAGGGCTATAAAACTTTCAACACTTGCAAAGCTATGCGAAATATTAAAATGTCAACCGTCTGATTTACTTGAATATAAACCGCGTGAAGAGGAACCATAAAATTTAAGATAATATTCAAGCATCTGCGTTGAATCCGCTTCCGGTGTTTTAAAAAGTATCATCGGGCGGATTGAAAATCACTAGCCGCTGACATATAGTCCTTTAATTTAAAATTTATTAATACCACACCGCTCTGGCGTGCAAAGCACGCATTAAGATTTTTCGTCAAACTATGTAATTTTGTCGATAGAAAGCGCTTAGCAGGTCGCGAAAGCGGGGAAGGCGGCCGCCTTAATTGGCGAGCCTCCGCCCGCGACCTATAAATTTTAAGATACGGACAAACATCGATTTTGCTGTTGACTGTTGCTTTCAAAGATCTGCAACGGAGCCGCTTAAGGTGTTTTAACAAGCATCGGCTGGGGATAAAAATCAATATCAGTTGACGCAGTCGTATTGTCCCCCGCCGCCTAAGAGGAGTAACATGAACGCGGTTATATATGCTAATTAGAGCATTGCAAAGCAAGTTTTTACAATTAAACGGGCTGTTCACTAACAGCCCGTTTAATCTTTTAAAAAAGATACTATAGAATTTCAAGACGGCGTGATACGGGAGTCTCTTTCCCTTTTTTAGGAAGACTAACAATTAATATCCCGTTTTTATATTCCGCTCCGATTTTATCGAAATCCACATTCGAAATATCGAAACTGCGACGATATGCTCCATATGAACGCTCTCTGCGGATGTAACTTCCGTTTTTCTCATTTTTTTCCGACTCAGATTTTTTTTCGGCCGATATTATGAGGTAATCATCTTTAATATCAAGATTTATATCCTCTTTTTCAAATCCGGGGATCTCCATCTCAAGCACAAACTTATCCCCTTTATCTATGATGTCGGTCTTGCAAAATGTCTGAGCGGTCTTTCCGAGATTGAAAAATTCTTTTTCAAATTCATCGAATAAATTAAAAACTCCTCTTTCATACGGCGTAATAGTAAACATAAACTTTTTCCCCCTGTCTTTTATTACCGACGGTCAGCTTTTCTCTATTATTTCCGTCTGATAAAATTATAACCCATAATTGTGATAAAATTATTATTATATTGTGATAAAACAATGAAAACTAGCACTCTATTTGATAGAGTGCTAGCAATTAAAGTGTCAGACTGCTAAATCGCGTTTTTACACTGAAGCAGAAATAAGATAAATGCAATACCACACAGCTCTGACGAGCAAATTATATATGCTAAACTAAAAATGGTTCCAAAAAAAGACAATCATTCTAATTGAAAAACGCTCCACTTGCAAGGTATTATTTGAGGAAGGAATTTTGCTTAAAGCGGGACGAAACTCAAAATATACAGGAGACAAGAAAGGATGATGGAATTTATGGACAAAAAGGAGATTCTGGACTTAAAACAGCAGGTGGTATCCAACAGATAGACCGCCCGGCGGTTAGGAGTCGACAGAAAACAGTAGCGAAGTATTGGTAAGAGTGCAAAATCAAGCTAGCAAAGCTCCGCGACAAAAAGAAAGAGGTATACATCCGCCTGCAATACGACTTCGGTGACAGGTTGAAGTACGATTTCGGAGAAGTGCGCCTCGACTGCGGCGAAGGGATAAAAACCTCTTGACAAATCCAAATAAATTTAATATAATAAGTAAATAGCAAATTATATTGAGCAAATTGTGATTTTTTCAGGAGGTTTCCCATGTTTAAAAGGATATTGGTTTCAAAGCTTGCGGACAGACTGAGTAAACCTCCCCGTTTTATTCAAATTGTCGTCGGACCGCGACAGACGGGAAAGACGACCGCTGTATTGCAGGCGCTTGAAGGGCTGAATATCCGGAAACATTTTGTCAGCGCCGATGACCCGAATCTCGTTTCGGCGGAATGGCTCCATAACGAGTGGGAACAAGCCCGCGCACAAGCAAAATCGGGCGATGTTATCCTTGTTATCGATGAAATTCAAAAAGTCGGCAAATGGTCGTCTATAGTTAAGCTTTTGTGGGACGAAGATACCCGGCTTAGGATTCCGCTTAAGGTTATTCTGGCCGGCTCGTCTTCCTTATTGCTGCAAAAAGGGCTTGCCGAGTCTCTTATGGGCCGATTTGAAATACTCTATTCCCCGCATTGGAATTACGCTGAATGTAAAGAGGCGTTCGGATACAGCCTTGACGACTTTTTATTCTTCGGGGGTTATCCCGGCGCGGCCGCGTTTATTAAAGACGAAACCCGTTGGGCGAGATATATGGGGACATCAATCGTGGAGCAAACCATTTCACAGGATATTCTCATGATGGAAGAGGTCAGAAAGCCTGCGCTCCTGCGTTCGCTTTTTATGCTCGGTTCCGGATACAGTGCGCAGGAACTATCTTTTACAAAAATGCTCGGACAGCTTCAGGACGCCGGGAACACGGTAACGCTTGCGCATTATCTCGAACTGCTTGGAAAAGCCAATATGCTGACAGGTCTGCAGAACTATTCCGGCAGTCAAATCCGTACCCGGAAAAGCTCACCCAGATTTATGGTATACGATACGTCGCTGATGACCTATGCCAACGGTGCAAACAGGCGGCGATTGCTTGAAAACGCGACAGACCGCGGTCGTCTTGTAGAAAGCGCTGTAGGCGCGTATTTGTTGGCGAAAGGGAATGAGGAAGGGTTTGAGGTTTACAGGTGGCGCGAACGCAACAACGAGGTGGATTTCGTCATCAAAAAAGGCAGCGCGCTTACCGCTATAGAGGTGAAAAGCGGCAGGGTAAAAAATGTTGGCGGAAGCCTTGTTTTCAAAAAGCGCTACCCTAAAGCACTCTCCCTTGTCATTGGCAGCGCTAATCTTGGCTTAGAGGATTTTCTGTCAGGCAAAAAACCTTTATTTTTATAAGGTTTGCTTAAACGCCCGCATCATCTATTCCAACACCTCCTAGAGTTCTTTAAAATAAAAAATCCCCTTGCTTACCGGAAGAGAAATAGGGAATTAATTGAAATAATTTATATTTTTATGTGCTTAGAAAGATGTTTTTATTCTTGAAAAAGGATTCTCTTCTATAATTTCCTCATAAAATCAAGTAACTCGAAAAAGCCTTTAAACACGCAATTTTACGCTTAACAGTCTTTGGTTTGTATTTCTCTTGAAGCGATGCTATATATTTCAATAAGCAGTCTTTGTCAAAGCAACCACTGGAAAAAACGCCATATTGTTCAAGGTCAATTGAATATGCCTTTATAGTTTTAGGGCTAAGGCTCTTGTTGTTAGCAAAATAGGATAAAAATTTTTTCATTTGTTCATCCAAATTAAACATGGATTATAATCCCCTTTCTGAACACAGATAAGAAAATTATAATCCTTGCCGAAAAAATAGCAATAGGTAGAATATCGTCGAGAGAGAAAAAGGACCTTAAAGTAGAGTTATTACCATAATGCCCGGCTTGTTCAACTACCGCTAATCCATATAATTTAACGTTTTAGTTATTGAATTGAGTAGCCGATAATAGCGTATATTAACCCGCAGGGAGCGAACATTATTTAACCGCACAATGCCATTTCTCTACCGAAAAACCGATTAATCATTAGTAGGGGTGGAAAAATGGCTTATGAAACAAAAGTAATTCTTGCATTGGTCGCTGAACAGATTTCAAAGGCTAAAGCGGTAAAAGCACAGAAAGGAGTTTAGATAGATAATGGAAAAAGCATTATTGTGGGGACTTTTGACATCGGGTTCCTTATTGATTGGGGCTATTGCGGCACTACGATTTAAAATTTCTCATAAAATAATCGGCTTTATAATGGCGTTCGGCATAGGAGCCCTTATCAGCTCGGTCTGCTTTGAGCTGGTTGAGACGGCGTTTTCAGAATCCCAAAACCTTTTTTCGGTCATCGCCGGGCTTTTCGCCGGCGCGTTGATATACTTTGTCGGCGACTTGCTGATTGATAAGTTTGGAGGCAAACATCGTAAAAACATGCGTGGTGCTGTAAAAGAAAACAACGGAAATGTGGGTTTGCCGATTTTGTTGGGAACTATTCTTGACGGCATACCGGAATCGTTGGTTATCGGAATGACTATCATCGGGGGAGGAGGAGTTAGCGCCGCCATGATCGTTGCGGTTTTTCTATCTAACATTCCTGAAGGGCTAACTTCTACGACTGGCCTATTGGCCAGCGGATGGAAAAAACGATCCGTTATAGGATTGTGGTTAGCTGTAGTTTCTGTATCGATACTATCAGCAGCTGTCGGATACTTGATGTTCGCAAGGGCATCAGGCGCAACCAAGTCATTCATCCTTTCTTTTGCGGGCGGCGCGATCTTAACGATGCTTGCCGACACTATGGTACCCGAAGCGTACCGAGACAGCGGCAAGGCGACAGGCTTGGTTGTTGTGCTAGGCTTTTGCCTAGCGTTCGCCATAAACACCTTAGAGTGACTGACTTGCTGATCTATCCGCGTGCTTTGCACGTCATATCTGTGCGGTATTTCCTTAATTATTTTGTTTTGCGACATATTTGTAATATATCACAAATATTTTGCTATATTTCGTTAATAATTTTCGACAAATTTTGACAAATAAAACTTATAATCTGCTTGATTTGATAAAAATATATGATATAATATGACTTGTACCGACAATATTGATTTCTTAAAACATCTAAGGCGGAACCGTTTCCGGTGTTTTATAATCATTTAAATTAATTTTTTTTAAATTGACTGACTATACAGCAAGGTAAGCCGCTTTCGGCGGCATGCGGCGCACGTCACGTCTTAAAAACGCATTTAGCGTTTTTAAACTGATCAACTATAGTAAATCATTCACACTTTCTAAACCATTCCTAACCTTTTACCTTTTCTTTTTGTCGAACAAAAAGCCAAGAGTCCTCTCCCAGAGGGCTTTTGGCTTTTTGTATAATTGACCTCAAACACGTAGTGAGCTACTGCAAAGCCTAAACCGCACCATTTGAGGTTTATAGCATTTTGATAAAACTTAAACGTTTTATCAAAATGCTATAAACACTGCGGATTTACCACAGTATGCCGCTTTCAACAGCGAAAGCAAGTATGAAATTCACTTTCATGTTTACTAAATTTGCTATAATCGTTATTTTTGACGTTCTCCGTTGCCGCGGCGCTTAAATTCACACATCATTTCATTTGTTAAACTGAAATCTTCAGGTTCCGCCGGGATTTTTTCTCCTTTAATCCACAATGCTTCTGACAACTCATTATTATCTATTGTTATTTCCGGATCGCCGTCAAGTTCGGCGAAATATCCTAACAAAAGGCTTTCGGAAAAACCCCACGGCTGCGATTTATAATACCTGATATTTTTTACCCTAACTCCGACTTCCTCCATCACTTCCCGTTTAACAGCCTGCTCTGCGCTTTCGCCGATTTCAACGAATCCCGCTATCAAAGCGTAGTTTTTATATTTCCCGCCGGAATATTTTGTCAACAACAATTTGTCTCCATCACTCACCGCAACGATTACGACAGGAGATATTCTCGGGTAAACACTGTTTTGACAATTCTTGCAGTGCATCATCCTTTCTTTTATGTCACGCGACAAAACACTGCCGCACCTTCCGCAGTATTTGCTATCATTATACCAACGATATAAATGAAGCGCGGTGACACCGGCAAAGGCAAGATGTTTAGGCATAGCGTCGCGAAAAATTTTTATATTTTTATATGCGTAGCCCACGGACTCGGAAATATTTTTACAATCAACTAAAAAATAATCAGTACCTCCGGATTCAAACAAATATCCAGCTTCGCCGTTAATAAGTTTTATTTCAGAATACAGCGGGAATCGCTCTTCTTGGCTTCCAAAAAGCACGTTATCCCCACAAAAAGATATAATAGCGCTGTTTTGAGTTAGGGGTTTATTCACGTATTGATTATCTAATATCTTTGGAAAAATATCTTGAAGCATTTTTCACCTTCTTATTCAAACATCTGCGGCGGAGCCGCTTCCGTTGTTTTAACAAGCGTAAGCGGAGGAGTGAAAATCACCCGTCGCCGGAGTAATTTCGCAAGAAGTCTATCAATTTAATTAACCATACAAACCAATTTTTATAAATATTCTCTCTTTTTTAGAAACGCCGCCTATTTCCAACAATTTTGCGCGGCCAAAGCCGCGAACCGACATTATTGAACCTTCGCCCACTTCTTTTGAATGATTCAAACAAGGCTCATAATTTAAGCTCACTCGCCCCGCTTCGATAAACCCGACCGCTTTCCCGCGTGGAATGCCAAATGACGCGCTTAGCACGGCATCTAATCTGAGCGATGCCACGGTATGCGTTTTTATAATTAAATTTTCATCTTTTGCCTTTAATTCTTTTAGATCAATTTTTGAAAGTTTTACCCCGGCACGACCCGCCTTAATAAAATTATTTATAATATATTCGCTAAGCTCCGGCAGGCATATCAAAGCCAAAGGAGACTCGGTAATGTCACCGACAGTATTGCGCTCTATCCCCAAAGCCATGACCGCGCCCAAAATATCACGATGACCCAACGTTTCATGTCTAGAAAATTCAATTTTTAATGCGACAAAAAATTTTTTTCGTTCATATGAACCACAGTCAGGATTTAAAAGCACCGCCCTAACACGCTCTGCTCCGTCATATCCGCCGTCAAAATTTAGGATAATATCTCGCCGGTGCGCAAATCTTGACGCGATGCCGCGCGCTTCAGCGGGAGTGAGAAACCGCGATGCGGTTCGTCCGCTCTTAACAGCTTTCGCGGATAAATCTTCAATATGTCCGGTCAGAAAATCTTTTTCATTTTTTATAAAATCAAGCAATCCATAACCTCATAGATATTTTAATTTATTAATCCGCAACAAAAGCCCCGAGCGGCTTTGCCGTGAGGACAAGACTTTTATTGCGTAGTAATATAACCGCGTTTATGTCCCCTACGTAGATATTTGAATATTACCCTGCAACAATTATTACGTATCTTTTTGCCGCCACACTGCTATATAACGCTATTATACAAAAAACTTATTGTCTTGTCAATATTATGCAAATCAATTTAAGATTGAAATGAATTTCATTTTTAAGCTTGCCGCTGAAAGCATAGCATTTTTAAAAATATAAACGTTTTACCGAAATTATATAGTTAGATTTTGAAACTAACAACTAAAATTTCGCTTGACTCTTTTAACAATATATGGTAAAATAAAAATGTATATAGAATTAGTAAAATTATATAATTTTGAAAACGTAAATGCTTTATCAAAATGCTATAGCCACGTTCATCTCCCCTCCTATTAGAATGAATCGTTTTGCTTTAAATTTAAAAGATTACAAAACACTGAAAGCGGCTCCTCCGCAGATGTTTGAATTAAAATAAAATAGTTAAGGATATATTAAATGCTAGAATTCAGAGATATAGAGTTAAACGACAAGCCGTTGGCGGATAAACATTTGAGATATTCGGACTATATGGGCTGTGAATATTCTTTTGGAAATAATTATACTTGGAAAGATATTTATAATCTTAAAGTTTGCGACACAAAGGATTTTTATCTTTTAGAAAACATATATGGATTCATTTTCCCCGCAGGAGAAATTGATATTAAATATTTAATTGAAGAGCTGAAAAAATACACATACAAAAAAAATAAACCGCTTTGTTTTTCTAGCATGAACAGAGAAAAAATGGAGCTTCTTGTCAGTTTATACGGTGATTCGGTCATGATAGAAAGCAACCGCGATTTATATGACTACATTTATACCTTCGAGGCGTTATCCACACTCAGCGGAAAAAAACTTCACTCGAAGCGCAACCACCTAAATCGTTTCAGAGAGAACAATTGGTCTTATGAGCCGGTCGGCTCAAAAAACATAGACGAGTGTGTTGCGATGAGCCAAAAATGGTGCGAGATAAACAAGTGCGGAAAAGACAGCGACAAAGCGGCAGAAATTTGTGCCGTTAATTTAGGGTTGAAGCATTATTTCGATTTGGGCTTCAAAGGCGGGCTGCTTAGAGTCGATGGTGAAGTGCAGGCGTTTACTTTTGGCGAACATTTAAACAGCAGCGCTTTTGTCGTCCATGCCGAAAAAGCCTTTACCGAATTTCAAGGCACATATCCGGCTATTAATTATGAGTTTGTCAATCACGAATGCTCCGGATATAAATATATTAACCGCGAAGAAGATATGGGCGAACCCAATTTAAGAAAAGCAAAGCTATCGTATAAACCTGAAATATTCGTTGAAAAATATAAAGTAACGTTTAAATAAGTTTTTACAGGAGAAAGATATGGTATATTTGTTTTTGGCAAACGGCTTTGAAGAAATAGAGGCGATAACCCCATTGGATATTTTAAGGCGAGCGGGAAAAAAAGTAGTAACCGTCGGCATAGGCAAAAAACTTATAACCGGGGCTCATGGAATTGTCGTAGAGACGGACATAACGGACGGCGAACTTTCAATTGATAGCTTCAGCGCCGCAATGCCGGAGATGATAGTGCTGCCGGGCGGCATGCCGGGCACTCAAGGTCTTAAAGAAAATAAAACCGTTAACTTCGCGATAAAACTATGCAATGAAAATAACATATATATTGCTGCTATCTGCGCCGCTCCTTCAATTTTAGGTGAAATGGGAATACTCAGCGGAAAAAGGGCGGTTTGCTTTCCGGGATATGAGAAAAACCTTAAAGGAGCTATCATAACAAACAATTTTGTCGAGCAAGACGGCAATATAATAACTGCAAAAGGCGCAGGGGTTAGCCTCGATTTTTCTTTAAAACTGGTCGAAATATTAGCAGGATCTGAAAAAGCAGCAGAGCTTTATGTCTCAATGCAATGTAATTATGGATAAAGCGGAACTCAGAAAAACGCTGATAGCAACAAGAATTATTGACCACGACAGAGCAAAAAAAGACGGCAGCATTTTAAAAAAACTGATAAGCAGCGATATTTTTAAAAAAACTTCGGTAATACTAAGTTATGTGTCGGTAAAAGAAGAAATAGATACAAAAGAGTTAATAAGCTATTGTATCCGTAACAGCAAAAGAATTGCAGCCCCAAAGATTATTGGCAAGGATATTTCTTTTTTTTATATAAATAATCCGTGTGATTTAGTCGTCGGACAATTTGGTATCCCGGAACCGAACGGGAAATGTGAAATCTTTAATAAGGATGATTTGTCCTCCAGTATTTGCATTACCCCGGCTCTTGCATATAATGAACAAAACTTTCGCCTCGGCTATGGCGGAGGGTATTATGACCGATTCCTAAGCAGATACAGCGGCATAAGCATTGGGTTATGCTATAAAGAAAATATGATAGAGTTTTCGACCGAAGAACACGACATTCCGGTTGATCAATTAATAATAAGTGAATGTTAATAAAAAATCAACTTAATTACAGCATTTTGATAAAAGGTTTGCGTTTTTCAAAATTCTATAAACACTGAGGCTTTGCCGCAGTGCGCCGTTTTCAGCGGCGAGCGTAAACGTGGAATTCAATTTCATATTTACGCAATTTGCTTATAATATTGAGAGGTGAGCGGCAGTGCGTGAATCGCGCGACAATAACAGCCCCAAATGGCGGCAAAACACAGCGGTTTTGGGAGACATACCTAATATGCCTTTTGACGAAAATAAATTTTCTGACCATAGAAAAAAGGCAAGGAATATAAAACAAAAACAATCTCAAAGGACAGCGGTGCACATATTCGGCAGCGTTTTGCTTTGCGCGGTTATTATCTGTGTTTCGGCGCTGCTTGGATATACGGTGGTACGCGGAGCCCTTGACCTAACCGGAATAGCTCAAAATGAATTTGAGGCGGAGGTGGAAATTCCCAAAAACGCCACAGTGAAACAGATAGCCGAAATATTGACTGAAAACAACATTATCGGTTATCCCGAATTTTTTATTCTATACGCTAACGCGCAGGATTCTCAGATTTATAATCAAGGCGTTTTTACCTTAAGCTCCGCCATGACCTATAATGCAATTATTGAAAAGCTTCAGTCAACGTCAACCGTAAGAGAAACCGTTTCTATCCGCATCCAGGAGGGGATGACCGCAAGCCAAATTGGCAGATTGCTTGAACAAAACAGAGTTTGCCTTGCTTCAGACTTTGGAAAATACTATAAAAACAAACTGAATAAATTCAATTTTGAAAAGCGTGTGATATACAGCAATAATAAATATTATCAACTTGAAGGATATCTTTTTCCCGACACATATGAATTTTATATGCTCCCGGAAACCGATATACAATACGCTTTAGAAAACAAAAACCATTATTCTGAAACCGAATCTGAAAAACAGGCAAAAATTGCCGCAGAAACTATGTATGACAATTTTAATCAAAAATTTACAAAAGAATTATATAAAACCATAAACGAGATGGGATTTAATCTTGACGAATTTATATCCCTTGCATCAATAGTGCAAAAAGAGGCCGGCACTATAGAAGATATGGGGCTAGTCGCATCGGTATTTTTAAACCGCATAAACAATAGCCAGAATTTCCCCTATTTGCAGTCCGACGTTACCGGTATTTATGCTGACGAAAACATCGGCATAAACAATAAACTTAACGAATTATATGACACCTATTTAAATCCCGGCCTTCCGCCCGGACCTATCTGCAATCCCGGAATGGATGCCATGATGGCAATTATTAACGCCCCGCAAACAGATTATTTGTATTTTTGCGCCAACGAGGAAACTCTCGAGGTCTTTTACGCAAAAACCATTACCGAACACGAGCAGAACCTAATATTGGCAGGATTGACGGAGGAACATGAAGAACAATGAGAAAATCCGCTGAGCTTTTATCGCCGGCCGGAGATTTTGAATCGTTAAAATCCGCTGTGCTGTTCGGGGCGGATGCCGTGTATCTAGGAGGTCAGGCATTTGGGATGAGAGCTTCTTCAAAAAATTTTAGCGATGAAGAACTTAGCGCTGCCGTTAAATTTGCCCACCGACATAACCGCAAAGTTTATCTTGCCTGCAATACTATCCCTTCAAACGAAGAAGTGAAGCTTTTCCCTGATTTTATAAAAAAATCAGCATCCCGCGGTATCGACGCGGCTATTGTCACAGACCCCGGAATACTTGAGATGATAAAAGAATACGCGCCTAAGGGATTTGAAATCCATATGTCCACTCAAGCGGGGATAACAAATTATAAAAGCGCAATTGCGATGTATAATTTGGGAGCAAAGCGTATTGTTCTCGCCCGCGAGTTAAGCATAAGTGAAATTAAAAAAATTCGAGAGGAAATACCTGAAGACCTTGAACTTGAAGCTTTTGTCCACGGAGCAATGTGCGTATCGTTTTCGGGGCGGTGCCTTTTATCGGAATATCTCACCGGGAGAGATGCCAATCGCGGCGAATGCGCCCAACCCTGCCGTTGGCGTTATCACCTGATGGAAGAGACGCGCCAGGGTGAATATTTTCCCATATTTGAAGAAAGCGGCACTTTTATATTAAACTCTAAAGATTTATGCATGATAGAACATCTCGGTAAGCTGATAGAAGCTGGGATCACAAGTTTTAAAATAGAGGGTCGGGCAAAATCAGCATATTACACCGCCGTTATTACCGGAGCCTATCGCGCGGCTCTTGACGCCTCCCTGAAAGGCAAGCCGGCCCCGGAATGGGCGATTGTTGAAGTAAACACTGTCAGCCACCGTGAATATTCAACGGGGTTTTATTTTGGAACGCCCGGGCAAAACTATAAAAACGGCGGATACATTAGAGATTATGACTTTGTGGGCACAGTCGACCTTTGTAAAAACGGAAAGTTGCATATAACCCAACGAAATCATTTTAAAAAAAGCGATAAAATAGAAATAATCTCTCCTATGGAGAGACCGGAAAAACTTGAAATTTTAAATATGACAGATATCGACGGAAAAGAAAGGGAAACCGCGAATATAGCAGGAGAAAAGCTGATTTTGCATTGTAAAAAGGATTTTTCCGCCGGCTCTTTTCTCAGAAAAAAACTTAGTTTATAACCGCGTTCATGCCCCCCGCCTTTTAGTCGTCGAGTTATAATCGCTTAAGGAAATAACGCTTGTTAAAACACCAGAAGCGGCTCCGCCGCAGATGTTTGAAAGCCATAATATTCCTTAAGTTTTTTAAGTATAGATTTTACAGTTTCAAGTTCGGGAACAAACAAAAAGCTGCTTTTTACTTCGTCAGCCCCGAAAAAAAAGCTGTTTTTTATTAAAAATACCTTTTTAACATGTCCGGCAATATCAAAATCGGGCGATATGGCGTCTTTTTTTGCAGTAATTAGAAAATCACAGTCAGGACAATGCGAAGGAATGGAAATATCAATGAAAAGACCGGTCATAGAAGCAAGCGAGTTGCAGTATGCACCCGATGTTATGTTTCCTATTTCGTGTAAAACCGATGAATAAAGCCCGTCAAGACCGTCTAACCCATCAATTTGAGTCTGAAAGAAAAATTGTATAACCTTTGAAACAAAATCTTTGTCTAAGATTTGAAAGATATCCCCTTTGGAATCGCCCTGAAGACCTATCCTCACAACATAAGAACCGGATTTACGCTCGCGAAGATACTCTGCTGCCGCATCATATGTCAACGCATAAACTTCAGGTATGGTTATAGATACTTTCATATTCAGCATTTGAGAAAGGGCTGTAGAAGCATGCCCCATGCCTATACTGCCTATTTCTTTTAATATATCATAGTTTGCATTCATCAAAGCTTCGTAACCGTCGATTGGCATTATGTGCTCCTAGCTATAAGATAATCGATTTTTATATCATTATAGCACAATATCTTGTGTTTTGCAAGTTTTTATAATAATTAAAAACAAAATTTTTAAGGCGGTATTAAAAATTGATATGAGAATGCGAAAAAAGAAAAACCTTGACCAAAGAATCAAGGCGGCCAATAAACTCATACTATGTGCATTGCGTGAACATAATGAAGTAAAAAGCAATGATTTTAAAACCGTTAAAAAAATTATTAAAAGCATCAAAACTCCAATTCATCTTGAAATAGGCTGCGGTAAAGGAGGGTTTATAAACATTCTTGCGGAGCGTAATCCGGATATAAATTTTATTGCTCTCGAAAAAAGCCAAAACGTTATTGTCACCGCACTTGAAAAGACCTTGGCTAATCCCAATATATCAAATATTATGTATATAATAGGCATGGCCGAATATCTTGACAGTGTTTTTGGCGAACGCTTGGTAGACGTAATCTATCTTAATTTTAGCTGTCCTTATCCAAAGAACTCTTATTCGTCACGGCGTCTAACACATTCACGATTTTTAGAAGTTTATAAAAAGATTTTAAAACCAGGCGGAATTATAAAATTTAAAACTGACAATTTAAATTTTTTTGAATTCTCGCTAAAAAGCTTCAGCAAAAATGGTTTTGGCATTAAAAGTCTAAGTCGAGATTTACATAACAGCGATATAAAAGGGAATGTTATATCTGAATATGAAGCATTTTTTATGAGCAAAAACCAAAAAATAAACTATCTTGAGGTATTTCTGTATTAATATTTTTTTTATATACTTTACTTTTTAATAGAAAAGTTGTATAATATTAATTGGATATATCTGCCAATAAATTTTTAGGAGGGTCATACTATGAAATTTTTTACTCTATTGGGTATTGGCACACTTATCGGACTGGGAATCTATATAAACAAAAAACTATCCGAAGAAAAAAATGAAGGTGTTGTTTATGCCGACGAAAAAGAAACGCTAGGTAAAAAGGTGCGAAAAGCATCCGTAATAGCAGTGGGAACAGTTAAGCATGGCATAGATAAAATCGCTGAAGGCCTGCGTGAAGCTCCGATTTCTGAGCTAAGGAAAAAGGGAGAAGAAACGGTTGAAATGATGAAAAATTCAGCCGAAAGCATAAAAAAAGATATTATAGATTTAAAAGACATGATGGTCACAGCTGTAAACACAAACAACGAACCCGAAATTGAAGAGGAAATTGAGGGTTTAAATTCTGAATTTGGAGTTAACGAGACAGCTAAAGGCGACGAAACTCAAAAAAGCGTTTTTGACGACCTAGAGGAAATTTGAAATTAATTTTTATAGCTTGTTCATAACCCGGGCAGTCTTGTTTAAGGCTGCCCAATTTTTTCTTATCTTTTTAACATTTGCGGCGCAGTCGCTTCCAATATTTTAACAAGCGTCAGCGGGGGATTGAAAATTACCCTCCGCTGACACATAGTCCTTTATAGTAAATTTAAAGTTAAATGATTATAACACAGGAGAACCGGTTGCCCTATAGAGATTAACGTCTTTGTCATCAATATCTTATATAGCAAATTGTGTTTTTATGAAAATTAATCCCACAAAAACGCTCGCCTCCGATGGCATCGCACCGCGCTTTGCGCGGTGTTATAGCAGTTTTACTTATAGTCAATAAAAAGTCAAACTGCTAGAATACTTGTTTTTTTAAAAATTTTATGATAAAATATTAAAAAGCTATTGTTTAAGGAGACCTACTATGAAAAGTCAAGCCCTTTTTGAGAAAAAGTTGAAAGAAAATTATGGCAACTCATCATAAGTAATTAAGACACAAGAAAGCGAAGCAAGAACAATCGCAAAAGTTA
>JAISVH010000098.1 GCA_031271685.1 Eubacterium sp.
TCCCTTTTGCGTGTATGTACTGCAACGGAAAAATTCTTTTGTGCCAGCCTTCAATTCCCTCCGATTGAAAACCAAGTTGCTTCCACAATTCGCACATTTTATGATGCCGGCAAAGATTGAAATAACACCATTTGAGCTACGACGAACAGTTTGCGAATCGTTGCGCCTGCCAATCTCTTGGGCTTCAAGCCATTTTTCTTTTTTAATAAGCGGCTCATGAGTATCTTCAACAATGATCCATTCATTGAAGTCATTTCTAACCATGTTATGGTTTTTGAATGAAACTACCTTACGCTTACCATTTGCCATCGCCCCATAGTAAACAGGATTTTTTATGATCTGCATGATGGTTGCGCTACCCCATTTATTTTTATTGCCCTTATAGGGATTTGGTTTGCCGATCATTTTATAGAAGTATTCATTAGCGGATAAAATGCCCTCGTTGTTAAAAACATCAGCAATAGCACGAGCTGTCATGCCGCTTAAATAAAGTTCGAAAATCCTGATGACATTGTGGGAAGCATTATCGTCAATCTCCAGAACGTGTTTATCCTTTTCCGACTTAATATAACCATACGGTGCGCGACTATTAGAAAACTTACCTTGTTCGGCCATCAACCGTTTAGTGAATCGGACTTTACTGCTAATATCTGCGGCATACATTTCATTGACGATTTCTTTTATTGGTGTTGTAATATCGTAACCACCGATCTTGGCGCTATCGTGGTTATCATTTAAAGCGATATAACGCACACCTAGTTCTGCAAATAATTCTCGATGTTTACCCGCCTCAATATAGTTACGACCTAGACGGCTCAAGTCCTTCGTAATAACGCAATTGATTTTACCGTCTATGATGTCTCTCATCATATCGTTAAATCTTGGACGGTCAAATGTCGTGCCGGTTACATCATCATCAACGTAAACATCATAAACTATCCAACCTTGCTGCTCTATGTAAGATTCAAGCATTGAGCGCTGGTTTTCGATGCTTAAACTTACATCGCGTTTGCCGTTTTTTAAATCTTCTCTTGATAAACGGCAATAAATAGCACACGTAATTATTATGGCATAGGCTGTCTTCAAAACTTTACTCCTTTCCGGAAAACAGCGTTATGCTAAGGATGCCTGAGTGTATTATATCAAAGGCATCCTTAGCATTCCACAGTTATTGCATTTCTTTTAACCTTGAAGTGACAATCGAAAAGAGAGCATCATGAAGACTTTTTTCACCGTTAAAGCTGCTGCGGATATTTACGGTGATATCACCTATTTGAATTGAGCGCACATATATTCCGGTTCTTGGTTTGGACAACCTGATGTTATGTATATTCGCATTTATGTCGGTTATATCCTTACCGTTAGCTGTTAATGGATAACGATATACATCAATTAATTGCAACAATTCTTTTTGTTGTTTGCGCATTGTTATCATCCTTTGGGTATAATAAAAATCCATTAGCACAATAAGGTTGTGATATATGGATTTAGGATGACCACACGCTTTTCCACTGCCTTAACAGGAAATACGCTAACCGACCGGGTAAAAACCGGCTTTTCCGGGTGGTTAAAACTCACTTAAATTAAAATCCTAAGATATTAAGCTTAACAGCTCGTCAAAAATGATATGACTATCTTGAGCGTTGCATTGAATAATCATAATTAAGATCAAGCTCTCTTTGAATACGAAGCATCTCACGTTCATGGTTACGTTCTTTTATAATTTTATTTTCAATATACCGGTCAGTCATTACCTCGCGTTTTGCCAACTCTCTAACTATATGACCTTCATGCTTAGTTGGCTCTTTATCAAGTCCTTGCCTTGCATAACTCATGTGGGTGACACGTTCAAAACCAGCATGTTCTAATTCCATGTTACAGACTTCGGCCCATCCTTTACGCCATATTTCCACATTATTACGGTCATCCCAATCCGTAACTTTAATAGTATCAACATGAATATGCTTATAAGTTTCTGGGTCGCAAGCAATTGTACCATCAGGATTCAAAAGATAAATCCGTTTTCTTTTATTTTCCCATTGTCCATTACTGTCTAGTGATCGTGTTGTTACCAATGTATGAACATGGGGATTTCCATCACCTTTATCATGGATAAATACATCAGCGCACATTCCACGGTTAACAAAATAATTTTGGATATAATGTTGTGTCATATCGATGTATGCATTATTATTTAAACATCTTGGCAACGAATAATAAAATGATCTTGCCAGTCGAGAGTTCCTAAATTTTTCTACTCTCTCAACTTCGTTCCAAAGAACTCCACGATTAAGAAAATGTTTTGGAGCATGATCAGGCAGCATGACTTTTTCAAATACCAAATCATTTTTTTTATTTGTTGAATAAAATCGTTGTTCATAGTCACTAAAAATTTTCTCACGTGCGCAATACGCCGCAAGCTGCACAATCGACCGACCTTTGCCTCGACTTATTACCTCAAGATGAAATGTAATCACTTGCATCATAATCCTCTCTTTCACATTACACTCGCAATATTTATTTGACAGTGTGTAAGTGCGCTTGTTGTTAAAACCAAAACCTCTTGGTTTATGAAAGCCGATAAGCTTTTAATGAAATTTTCGGTATCAATGCGAGACAGCTATTTAGATTAAAATTACGTCTTTTCATGAAGTTGATTTTTGCCTGCTTCAATGAGAGCTGCGAGATATTCTTTATCATCGGCCAATAAAGATAAAATAACATTGACTAAAGCAAATTCGACTCGATTGTCTGTTTCACTTCGTTTTGGTGTATATATTAAAAGCTCAGGGAAATGCGCTATAACAAGTTTACCAATGAAGGAACAGCGTCGGGTGTCTTGCTTACGCTTGGCTTCTTGTTCTTGCTTCTCCTTTATTTTTTTTTCAGCTTCCAGCCTTTTGGTTTTCTCTCGACTGAT
>JAISVH010000110.1 GCA_031271685.1 Eubacterium sp.
GGAGAACTTTTTCGCAGCACAGAATCCCTGAATATAATATCCGGACTTTCATATCCTTCCTTTATTCTCGCCCCTATTTTTCCCGCTGCAGTTTTGGTTTTATCTCCTAAACGCAAATCCTGAGTATAGAGATTTTGAGACTCGTCTAAATTGCCGTCAAAATACCTCAAATATGCAATAATCGGCAGCGGCGTATCAGCATAATCCGCAGTCCTTATGTTAAGCTTATGGCGTATTATTCTCCATAAAATTTCAGGAGTAATATTCAACGATTTGTATTCTTTTGCAAGATTTTTTAATTTATTAATAAGCAAAGATTTTATCAAGCCAATAAAAAAGCCTCCTATTTTATCTCTAAAGCTTTGCGATTTTCTGCCCTGATTAAGGTAAGGCTTAAAATCTAATTTATACGGATCAATACTTCCGACGTCATCAAAACCGGGGTAAGTGGGACGCTCATTATCATTTTTCTTTGAAACGCGTTCTTTTGCATCAAAGAGAGAATCTATTTGCAGAAGTTCGGAATCAGGGCTGAAAATTAAGCCTATAACAAACGGTAAAAAATCTTTTCCTCTGTATTTATACTTTAATATGCTCGCCTTTCCTTTTCTATTCATCGCCGCAAAAAACAACGCATCGGCAAAAAACTTTGACGTAAAGCGGCTGCTCTTTCCGGAATAAAACAAAATCAAACTGAATTTAATCAACAATTCCCTGTCCAGATTTCGCAATAACAAATAATCGCTTTCATCGATTTGTATATTTTCATTTGCAAACCAGACGGCAATCTCTTCTTCGTCCTGGCCGTCTTTTATGCGCCTTTCCAAATCGAGAAAAATCGGATATTTCTCGATAAAATATTGATAGGCAAGGTTCGACAGCCATGGAGATTGCGCGAAATTCGCATTCAAAAATTCTATTTCCCGCGTGCTGAGATATTGACGAAATTGTTCTAAAAATTCATTAAAACTTGTCTTCTGCGCGTATAACCGCAGATCGGCATTATCTCTTAAAAACCCTTCAAGAATATTCATTTCATTCCCGTCTCTATTTTGAAAAACTGCCGAAAAATACAATCCGGCAACCTTCGGTTCTCCACAGTGCCGCCATAAAAATTTTAATTGTTCGATTTTTTCAGCAGTGTTGCCTTTATACTGTTCATAAATCTTCATTCCAATATCAATAGCTGCTATATTATCGCATCCCGAAATGACAATTTTTTGAGCGTCTTGCGTTAATTTGTCAAAATTATCGGCATAATAACGGTTTACAGCCTCCGAGCGGGCATCTTCCCCGGCAACATTATGAAAGACCGGACGGCTGTGAGTGGCCTTCAAAACATCATTTAAATGTTTTTCAGGGACAGTCCTAAGTAAAAGTGCATTTTTAGTGTCATAGTCACTGTCTTTCTGATAGTAATTCTCAACCGATGCCCTGAACGCATTCCAATTTTCATCAGTTATAATTTCTGAAAAGTCATGAATTATACGGCCTAAATCGTTAATTGTCTCCTTTATATCGCCTCTTGTATTTATATTGGCCAATTGAAACGCAAGACAGTCGTTAATAAACGCCGACATAAACGCCAGTCTATCTTGATAGCCGTCTCCATTTTTATCTTTAATTCTACGAACTAAATATCCCAACACCTCTTTTTGGGACAATCTAAATTTAGAAATCATTTTGTCTTTATAATGTTCATATGCATATTTAAGCAGATAATAATACGTTTCAGGCCTATCGTTCCAGTCTATAAGAAATTTGCCTATATTAACAACAACATTGACAATATCTTCTCCGAGAATTTCAAGCAAATCTTCTCTCTTATTGAACTCCAAGGCTTCAAATCTGTTCGGCAAATAAATATCGGAAGATCCATATTTTGCGCATACTGCCGCGAGCATAAAAAATCTGTTCGTATCGGAAATGAAATCAATATGACTAAATGTATATTCATTTAAAATACTCTCCAAATATTCCGGTTTAGCCCAGGCAAAATACTTTAATGTCAGCCAATCCTCCTCATTTATATCCATATCAAGCGCGATAGTTCGGAATATTTTGCGCTCTAACCCTTGAAATATGCATTTAACTAAAACGTTATATTGCTCGTCGCTTAATCCTTCAAATTTGCTCCTGACATATCTGTTGTAGAATGCCATTCTGTCTTCAGGACTGAATGCTTCGGTTTTTCCGAATTGCCTAAAATATAAAAACACGGCGCCTATATGTTCTTCCCTGTCAAAGATCTCGTCCAAATTTTGTATGCCTTCAACAAACTTTTCCAGCGAAGTTTCTGCAATTACGCCGTTTCCGAACGTTCTTTGCTGATTATTAATGGATTCATAATGAGTGTCATTATTCTTATCGAATAAATTCTTTTCAACTTCGACTTTTCTGCCCTGCGAATCCGGATGCGTTTTGCCGTAAGAATACCGATGGCCTCCTACAAACACAAAAAACTGCATAAGATCTATTATTGCTTTCGGATTATACCCTGCATCGTCCATTATTTTTAAAGCGCGTTTATCGGCGTCATACTCCCTGTTTCTGCTTGCCCGGGAACTATTCTGCTGCTGAAAATGGCCGAGTTCATGCGCCAATACTGCCGCGATATGTTCGCGGCTTAATTTTTTCCCGTTCTTTTCAAAGTATGATGACATCTCTTTTAACAAACCGTACTTCAGAACGAGCGTTGCTGAATTTCCGTTTTGCTTAATATAGGCGTTTACATCGGGATCATGCGTGATAATAAACGAAATATTTCCCGTCAGATCAGGTGAGGATAATAAACTCTCAAAGATCTTTTTTATTTCTAAATAAATTTCCTCTTCTTGCGAAAATTTTAATTTTTCTTCTCGGTCTGCAGGCAAACCTATTATGGAGCTGATTTCCGCCGCTTCGGTACGTCTGATTTCCTGTAACTCCAACTTTGCGTCAGAATTTATTAAATTGTATATCGCATGGGCAGTTATATTCACCGCTTTTACGAATTTTGTCATATGACCGAAGCACAAAGCAGTCGCTATTCTTGTAGCGGCTTTTATTATCTTATCCCCTTTTACTCTCGCTTTATACGCGTCCGAGTTTTTATCGGATTCAGAAGGGCCTTCTTCGCCGTAATGCATATCTACAAAACCCGGCAGTAACGATTTCTCAAATTCTTTACGCCCGACAAAAACAGCTCTTTTTATTCCTTTCAGACCTTTCGCGTCAGCTTCGGCGGCAACTTCCGGAAGTTCAAGTTTACTGCCGGTCTTGCCCCGGGCTGCCGATTCGATAATGTTTTTATATTCTTTTAACAATTCTTTAAGAATGCTTATATGTTCGGATAATTTATTTGAAGAATTTTGACGGATTTCCGCCAATATTATCAGGGCTTCGTCTATAGAGCCTTTTTCTTCCAACGATTTCCTTGCTTTATCCAAATCTAAATTTTCCAGTAAATCAGACGTTATTTCTTTTCCTTCGGGAAGGGCGCCGTTTATTGTCTTTAACAAAACTTCATTTATTTCTCCCGTCTCGTCGGATTCTATCAGCCTTGCGGCCTTTACTTGAATTATTATATCCCTGAGCGCTCGCGCTTGCGGCGTTAAATCATTAATGCCGTTCAAATCCTGATTATAATTCAATGCTCTGATAAAAGCGGCACGGGCGGCAGGGTCAAGCGAAAGTATCATATTGGCAAGCGCGGACGTTTCAATTGTATTTACGCCCGATTCAGCGGATGACA
>JAISVH010000101.1 GCA_031271685.1 Eubacterium sp.
GAATTGTTGGCAGTATAAACATATAGTAAATTATTTTTTGTTTTATCCTTTAATAAAATGATAGCTATATTTAAAATATAATTAAAAAAGTTGAAATTTTTTTAAAAATATGATAAAATAATACAATATGATAAAGTAATAAAAGGTTATGATTAAAAGAAAGCGAAAAACCATAAATGAGCTGTAAATGCAATATAAACAAACCGTGGAGATATTCCGATCCGGCAATAGATATAACTCGACTTGATCCATATTTGCTTAAATACCAAGGCATAAAGGGAAGCCTTATATCTATACTTCAAAAAGCGCAGGAGCTGTATGGATATCTGTCTCCTGATCTGCTTATGTATATATCGGAACGCACAGGAGTAAAGCCTTCAAAGGTGTTTGGCGTGGTGACTTTTTATACTCAATTCAGAACCAAGCCTATAGGCAAGCATTTGATACTTCTTTGCCAGGGAACCGCTTGCCACGTTAACGGATCTGCTGGAATAGAAGATGCGGTGAAAAGCTATTTGGGGGTAGGTGAGGGAGAAACCACACATGACGGCTTGTTTACTTATAATAACGTCGCCTGCTTGGGTTGCTGCAGCCTTTCTCCGGTTATGATGATAGGAGAGACGGCATATGGGAATTTAACTAAAGAAAGCGTAGCTGTGATTTTGGATAAAATCAAAGAAGGTGAAATATGAAAATTACAGTCGGAAAAGGCAGCTGTGGTATAGCGGCAGGCGCGGCGGAGATTTTTGATCTGCTAGAACAGGGAGTGCGCGGCAGCGGCGTGGAGATAAAGCCTACCGGATGTATTGGGATGTGCTATTTAGAGCCGATTGTGAATTTTTTTCATGATAAAGGCACGGATACTTATGTTAGGGTAGACCGGATAGCGGCGAACGAAATTTTGAAGCTGGCGCGTAGCGAGCAAAATAACGCAGGACAGTATGCCATATCTAAAGAGGATTTGGACATTTTAAACTCTCAGTATAGGATAGCTTTGCAAAATTGCGGAATTATAGATCCTGAAAGCATTGAGGAGTATATCGAGAAGGAAGGTTATAAGGCCGCCAAAAAATGTATTGAGGAAATGACCCCTGAGAGGGTAATAGAGGAAATAAAGATTTCAGGGCTTAGAGGACGAGGCGGAGCGGGATTTCCAACCTGGTTTAAGTGGAACGCCGCCAGGAAGTCGCTCGGCAAAATTAAATATATGATTTGCAACGCCGACGAGGGCGATCCGGGAGCGTTTATGGACCGCGCGGTCATTGAGGGAGATCCGCACGCGATTATAGAAGGCATGATAATCGGGGCATATGCTATAGGCGCGACTGAGGGTATCGTGTATGTGCGCGCTGAATATCCGTTGGCAATAACACGCTTTAATATTGCGCTTGAACAGGCTAGGGTAAAGGGTATTTTGGGAACAGGCCTGTTCGGAAGCGGATTTAATTTTGACATAAGTATAAAAGCGGGAGCGGGAGCGTTTGTTTGCGGCGAAGAAACCGCACTTATCGCGTCACTGGAGGGGGAGCGCGGGATGCCTCGTTTAAAGCCGCCTTTTCCGGCGCAAAAAGGTTATTGGCAAAAGCCAAGCAATATAAACAACGTTGAAACCTACGCTAATATTCCATGGATCATAAGAAAAGGAGGACAGGCCTTTTCAGCGTTGGGAGCCGAAAATTCAAAAGGCACTAAGGTATTTGCGCTTACGGGAAAGGTCGCCAAAGGCGGGCTCGCCGAAGTTCCAATGGGAAAAACCGTTCAAGATGTGGTTTATGGTATAGGAGGCGGAGTTAAGGGCAATAAGAGTTTGAAGGCAGTTCAGATGGGCGGTCCTAGCGGTGGATGTATTCCTTATGACTTGATCGGTACTGAAATAGACTATCGCTCGCTTGCCGAGACCGGAGCCATAATGGGGTCCGGTGGTATGGTTATAATGGATGAAAGCACTTGCATGGTGGATATGGCAAGGTTTTTTTTGGATTTTATACGAAAAGAAAGCTGCGGTAAATGCACTCACTGCCGAGTTGGAACAAAGAGGATGCTGGAAATTCTGAACAGGATTTGCAATGGGCAGGGAAGGGAAGGAGATATTGAGCTTTTGGGAGACTTAGCCGAGCAGATAAAATCAGGGTCTATGTGCGCGTTAGGGCAGTCGGCACCAAATCCGGTGCTGACGACTCTAAAGTATTTTAAAAATGAATATGAAGATCACGTAAAACTAAAAAAATGTACCGCAAGGCAATGTAAACCCCTGATGTCGTTTTCTGTCAATCCGGAGAAATGCACCGGGTGCACACTGTGCGCCCGGAAATGTCCAAGCGGCGCAATTACCGGAGAAGTGAAATCAACTCACTCTATCGACCGAGAAAAATGCGTAAAATGCGGCATCTGCGCCGAGGTTTGCAGATTTGGCGCGGTGTTGGTTGAATAGGGCATGTTCGATAATTGGGAATATTACCATTTGCGGAGAACTTTCTGCAATGCTTCGTTAATTTTTCCTTATAGCAAATTGAGTAAACATGAAAGTGAATTCCATGTTTATTCTCGCCGCTGAAAGCGGCGCACTGCGGTAAAGCCACAGCTTTTATAGCATTTTGAAAACTAAATGTTTTATCAAAACGCTATAATATACAGACGGAAAATAACTGCTTCATATAACCGCATTCATGTCTCTAGCCTCTTAGGCGGGGGTGATTATCCTCCGCTGACGTTTGTTAAAACACGGGAAGCGGCTCCGTCGCAGATGTTTGTCACATAAAAATTTTTGAAAGGTTTATATAGTCGGTCAATTTTAAAACCCTAAAAGGTTTTGAAACAGCGGGCAAAGTCAGTTGGCGCGATTGACTTTGCAGCAAGGGAAGGACGCCTTCGGCGGCACGCGGCATACGCCGCGTCTTAAAAACGCATTCAGCGTTTTTAAACTTACCAGCTATAAGAGTTTTTGCATGAAAAAAATATATCTCAAAATAAACGGAGTAAAAGTCAGCGGTCTTGAGGGTGATACGATTTTGGAAATCGCCCGTGAGAATAACATTGACATACCAACGCTTTGCCATGATAAACGTGTGGAAGCGTACGGTTCTTGCGGCATATGCACCGTTGAGATCGAGGGTACGCCAAAGCTGTGGCGTTCCTGTTCCACATTGGCGAATGACGGCATGGTGATAGAAACCGAAACCAAGCGTGTTCGGCAAAATAGGACGGCGGCACTGGAACTTTTGCTGAGCGATCACACTGGCGACTGCAAACCGCCTTGTACTCTCGAATGTCCGGCGGAAACAGACTGTCAGGGTTACGTTGGACTGATAGCCAACGGAGAATATAATGAAGCACTAAGGCTTATCATGGATAAAATACCATTTCCCGCTTCGATCGGGCGAGTATGTCCGCATCCGTGTGAGGACGCTTGCCGACGGCGGTTGGTGGAAGAACCTATATCCATTGCGGGACTGAAGCGGTTTGTTGGAGATTTGGCGCTAGATGGCAAAGCGGGATTTTCTGAAGTTATCCAAAAAGCCACAGGGAAGAAAATCGCGGTCGTAGGCGGAGGTCCGGGAGGTCTCGCCGCCGCATATTTTCTGCGGAAAAGAGGTCACGGCGTAACGGTTTATGATTTTATGCCCGAAATGGGGGGAATGCTACGTTATGGTATCCCCGAATACCGCTTGCCGAAGAAGCTGTTGTCGGGAGAGGTAGCTAAGATTGAGGAAATGGGCGTGTCATTTAAGAATAATATAAAAATCGGCACGGATATTAAACTGGAAGAGCTGAGCGATTCTCACGATGCGATTATAGTTGCGGTCGGGGCATGGGAAAGCGTTCCGCTGCGCTGTCCAGGTGAAGAATTGGACGGGGTTTTGGGTGGCATCGACTTTTTACGCGGTGTTGCAATGGGCGAGAAAAACGAAATTTATGGGAAAAGAGTGGCGGTCGTAGGAGGGGGCAACACTGCGATGGATGCTTGCCGTACGGCGGTGCGTCTGGGCGCGGCTCAAGCGTATAATATCTACCGCCGCACCATAAACGAAATGCCTGCAGAACAGTCAGAGATAAAGGAAGCAAAAGAAGAGGGTGTGCTATTTAAAAACCTAACAAATCCTATAGAGATTATCGGTGAAGGCGGAAAAGTCAAGGCTGTCCGGCTTCAAGTTATGGAGTTGGGGGCGCCTGACGCTTCGGGTCGGCGGTCACCGATGCCGGTTTTTGATAAGGAAGAGGAGATAAAAGTCGATTTTGTTATAATCGCTATTGGTCAAAAGCTTAACAACGAGGGCCTATCCGGGGTAGAACTTACAAAGTTGCACACCATAAGCGCCGACAGCGAAACCTTTATGACAAGCCTGGACGGTGTTTTCGCTATAGGCGACGCGTCTAATAAGGGCGCAGACATTGCTGTTTCGGCAATAGGAGAGGCGAAAAAAGCCGCGTTAATGGTTGAGCGATACATTAACGGCGAAAACTTGAAATATAGGCCGCAATTTTTGATGAAAGACGAGAAAACCGCAGTCGATTTTTTAATCCTGGAAAAAAAGCCGCGCCAAAAGCCGCATATTCGCAGCGCTGACGAGCGAAAAAAAGATTTTGCGGAGGTAGAAAAAGAGATAACCGTGGAACAGGCAAAGCGTGAAGCCAACCGCTGCCTTGAGTGCGGTTGCCAAGATTATTTTGAGTGCAAGCTGTTGGAATACGCGAACAAATATGATGTTGACCCAAAAAAATATGATGGGGAAAAGCGCAAAAGAGTCACCGCCTCCGATATCGATAACCCTTATATAAAACGCAACCCTGATAAATGCATAGTGTGCGGTCTGTGTGTGCGGATTTGTGAAGAGGCTGTCGGCGCGTCTGCGCTTGGATTGGCGGGGCGAGGATTTGACACGGAAGTCATACCGGCGCTTGGTCTGCCGTTTTCCGAATCAGGATGCATTTTCTGCGGTCAGTGCGTAAGTGTTTGCCCGACGGGGGCGCTGACCGAAGCTGTTATGTGTGAAAAACCGATGCCGCTTAAAGAAATCGTAACTTTGGTAACCTGCCCGTTCTGTACTTTAAAATGCGGAGTAAAGCTGACCTCTTGCGGCGATTTGATTTTGAGAAGCCTGCCTATTGATGATAACTCGTTTTTGTGCAAGCATGGCAGATTTGGCTTCGGCAAGGAATACGGAATAAATATAGAAGATATATCGGGATATTCGGAATCGCCCAAAATCAGGGCTATAAGAGAAGCTGAAACAATAGCGGTTGTTGATGTTAACGTTATATGCGAAATTGGCGCGGTCGCCATGATGGAGGCAAACCGCGCGGCAAGAAAAGGCGCAAAGTTGATTTTTGTGGAAGATAAAAAATTGCCGACGGATCTAGACGGCGAAAAAACAGTGATCATTTGTGGGGGCGGCGCAAAAATCGAACAGGCTGACTTTATAAAGGCCAAGATAGTCCGGATAGCAAAATGAGAGAATTAGTGGATAGGCTGGAGCAGAAGCGTTTGCTCTCAGAAAATGAATTTTTAAAGCTTTTGGAAAATAAAGAGACAGAATATCTTTTTAGCCGCGCTTGTGCTGTCCGGGAACGCTATTACGGCAAGGCGGTTTATCTTAGGGGCCTTATCGAGTTCACCAACTACTGCAAGAATAACTGTTATTATTGCGGGATACGCCGTGACAATAAAAACGCGGTGCGATATCGGTTAGAAAGAGCGCAAATCCTTGATGTCTGTCGTAGCGGCTATGAAATAGGATTTAGAACTTTTGTGCTTCAGGGCGGTGAAGACCCATATTTTACCGATGACAAAATTTGTGAAATTTTAGCGGATATAAAAAGTGAAATCTCAGACTGCGCGATAACACTGTCGATAGGTGAAAAAAAATATCAAAGCTATCAAAAATTTCGCACGTCGGGAGCCGACCGATATCTGCTGCGTTATGAAACGGCATCGCCCGCGCATTACGCAAAGCTTCATCCGCAGGAGATGTCGTTTGATCGCCGGATAAGCTGTCTTTATAAATTAAATCAAGCCGGACTTCAGGTTGGCACGGGTTTTATGGTTGGTTCCCCATTTCAGGATTTAACTTCAATTGTTAATGATCTTAAAAAGCTAAATGATTTTAAGCCGCAAATGGTGGGGATAGGACCTTTTATTCCGCACAAAGACACACCTTTTGCTAGCTTCGCTTCCGGTTCGCCGGAACTGACGCTTGTTCTTATTGCGGTAATACGACTAATGTTTCCCGCGGCGCTATTGCCGTCAACTACGGCGCTCGGCACTTTGGGGAGCGAATATCGCGTTAAAGGCCTGCTGGCCGGCGCAAACGTGCTTATGCCTAATTTAACTCCGCCGTGCAACAGGGAAAACTATAAGATTTATGATAATAAAGCCTATGAGCCTCTTGAAGAGTTGGCAAAGCAAGTTGAATCAGCGGGATATTATATCGATATAAATAACATAGGAGACAGTAAGATTGTATAATGTAAATTCAAATGTTCCGGCAGAGTTTATTTCGCACAGCGAGATATTGGAAACGTTAAAATATGCGGAACAAAACAAGGGTAACATTTTCGTAATAGACAGCATTATTGCCAAAGCGAGACTAAAAAAAGGGATTTCCCATCGAGAGGCAGCGGTTTTGCTAGAATGTGAAATTTCTGAAAAAAACGCTGAAATATTTGCTCTTGCAAGCAAAATAAAGCGTGAAATTTATGGAGACAGAATAGTAATATTCGCGCCGTTATACCTATCAAACTATTGTGTCAACAGCTGTCTTTATTGCCCTTATCACGTGCAGAACAAGATAATGCCGCGCATAAGGCTTTCGCAGGAGCAAATCCGCAGCGAGGTCGCCGCGCTTCAGGAAATGGGACATAAGCGGCTTGCCCTTGAGATGGGTGAGGACCCCGTAAATAACCCAATAGATTATCTTTTGGAAAGCATTGAAACGGTTTACGGGGTTAAGCATAAAAATGGAGATATACGCCGGGTTAACGTCAACATAGCCGCCACGGAGGAAGACGACTATAGAAAGCTGAGAAACGCGGGGATAGGGACTTATATATTGTTTCAAGAGACCTATCACAGCGAAAGCTATAAATCGCTTCACCCTAAGGGACCGAAATCAAATTATGATTATCACACATCAGCTATGGATAGGGCGATGCGAGCCGGAATAGACGACGTGGGATTAGGCGTGTTGTTTGGATTGGAGCTTTATCGGTATGAGTTCGCAGGGCTTTTGATGCATGCCGAGCATCTTGAGGCGGCATTTGGTGTGGGACCGCATACAATAAGCGTTCCGAGGATAAAAGACGCGGGCGGCATAAACGCCCGAGATTTTGGCGGCATTTCAGACGAGGTTTTTGCAAAATTAGTCGCTTGCATAAGAATTGCCGTGCCTTATACCGGAATGATAGTTTCAACAAGAGAAAGTGTGGCCTGCCGCGAACGGGTTTTGGAACTGGGAATTTCTCAGATAAGCGGGGGGTCAAATACGAACGTCGGCGGGTATGCTTCTAATGAATCTGATACCTCTCAGTTTTACATCGACGATACCAGAACCCTTGATGAAATTGTTGATTGGCTTATCGGTCTTAAATATGTTCCAAGCTTTTGTACGGCCTGTTATAGAGAGGGACGGACTGGCGAACGCTTTATGAAGCTTTCAAAAAGCGGAAGAATAAGCGATCGCTGCAGCCTAAACGCGCTGATAACCCTTAAAGAATATGCCGAAGATTATGCTTCTCGCAGCACTAAAAGACACGCGGAAGAGCTTATACAACGCGAGCTTTCGGACAAGGCTGTGCTAGTCGATTATTTGAAGCGTGTTGAAAACGGAGATAGGGATATTAGGTTTTAGAATTTTAAAAACTTTAAAACACTGGAGAAGGAAATATATGCAAGCTACGCCAAACTCACAGCGGATCCATGTCGGTATTTTTGGAGAGATAAACTCTGGGAAGTCTAGTCTCATAAATGCTATAACGGGACAGGATCTTTCTGTAGTGTCTGAAATTAAAGGAACCACCACCGATCCAGTTTCAAAAGCTATGGAACTGCCATTTTTAGGACCGATACTGATAACCGACACACCCGGATTGGACGACTCAAGCGCATTGGGCGAAGCGCGGACAGCGAAGGCAATGAAGGCTCTGAGAAAATGTGATATAGCGCTGTTGGTGACAGATGCCTCGCAAAAAAAATCTGAAAATTTTTTGCCGGAAAATAATAAGCCTTGTTTATTTGTCAGAAACAAGGCTGATTTGCTTGATGAAATACCGAAAGCCGGAGAAAACGAAATTTATGTCAGCGCTAAAACCGGATTTCATGTAAATGAATTAAAAGAATTGATGATAAAGCGGTTTTCAGGTAAACCGGAAAAGCTGATAGTATCGGATATTTTGCCCGTTAACAGCATGGTCGCGTTGGTGGTGTCCATTGACAAGTCCGCTCCGAAAGGACGACTTATTTTACCACAGCAGCAGGTCCTGCGAGAACTGCTTGATTTTGGGCATACGGCGGTGATTTGCCGTGACAGCGAGTTTAAAGAAATATTGTCAAAATTTAGTGAGGGTGAAATAAAGCTTGTAATTACCGACAGTCAGGTATTTGAAACGGTTGCGTCAAACCTTGATAGCAACGCAACGAGCAATATTATGCTGACTTCTTTTTCGATACTCTTCGCGAGGTATAAAGGGGAATTAAAAATCAATATCGAGGGCGCGCAAGCTATTGATTTTTTAAAATACGGTGATAAAGTCCTTATCTGCGAGGGCTGCACGCATCACCGCCAATGCGACGATATCGGCACTGTAAAATTGCCGCGTATGATAAAGGATTACACAAAAACAGAACCGGAGTTTGATTTTTATTCAGGAGGTGATTTTCCTGAAAATATTGAAAAATACTCGCTCATTTTGCATTGCGGCGGCTGCATGCTTAATGAAAACGAGATGATATATCGTTTTGAACTGGCCAGGTCAAAAAATGTAAACATTACGAACTACGGCATTGCAATGGCATATATGAACGGTATATTAGAACGCTGCGTTAAATGGCTTTAGAACATGTTAAGTCAACACTGCACAACTCATGCTTAGCGGTTTGACGCACAAATCACTTGCCTATTTCTCGCCGAACTTCGTTAATCTTTCCTTAAACATCAACGGATATTCGCGGCAAAATTGCCTAGTTTGACGAAAAATCCGGCTGCGTGCTTTGTAAGCCAGAGCTGTGCGGTATTGCCTTAATAAATTACTATTTCGCTGTAGACATCCCAAGAGTCCACCGAATTCCCGTATAAATCCTTTGTTGT
>JAISVH010000012.1 GCA_031271685.1 Eubacterium sp.
AAACATTTTATTAACTCCCGTGTTTTGTCTTCAGAAATATGAGAACGATATATATACTTGTTTTTCATGGCTATACCTCACTTTGAAGTATACCTCATTATTCTAAAATAGGGAAGTCCTAAATTAAATTATAATACCTGGCACGAAAAATGTCAGACTTAAAATAAAAATACTGGTTTGTTTCTAATCCAGTATTGATGAGGTATCTTTATTTTTAAGGAGTTCGCATATGTATATAAAGAATTGAGACTAGTGCTATCTTTAAATTGCTGACTAAATATCACCATTATTATACACGCCACTACCACTATCCCTCCTATGATGGCACCGTATATTAGTATAACTATCAGAGTATCATAAACTAGCGTAGATTAAACGGAAAAAGCAAAGCCACCGAGAGTTAGGACTGTGACAAGAAACTCTCCCAACTTTGCTTTCAGTTCAGTATATTTTTTGTTGCTTTTTTCCATTTTGCTATCATGCTCATTTCTGTTTGACAGATATAGATATTAATGTTATAATTTAAGTATGTCTTCAAGCCGAGCTCTCACTTTTGCGCGCTTGAATCCGAAATATAGGCGCAAATCAGAAAAGATCAAACAAATCATTGCAACTGCTACTGCCGCCCATATTGGCAATGAGTTTTTCACGCAAACAAGCAGAAAAGTGCATTCAAAGATTGTCCATAACCCTAATTGAATAAAATAAATACTCTCCAACTTACCAAGCACCCTGTGATTAACCGATTTTTCTTCAGCTATAAGTTCCCATTTTGAATTTTGAATGTCTAACGCAAAAAACACTGAGCGTATCGCGGCACAAATACTAGCGCCCAAAATAATAAACATCTCCCACATTTTAAACACATCCGAGGTAATTACGATGGATCTATTAACACAGATTTTTTTTCTTCTTTTTCTTGGACTAGGTGCCGGTCTTCCTACGTACTTTCTCCGCATATTTGTTTATGTGCACGAATATGGCCACTACACCGCGATAGAATACTTCCGAAAAAAACTAAAATACAAGAACATCCACACCACTGTTTTTATCGGAATCGACCACGTTGCTAACGCACAGAGAGTTCGTATACAGCGTATACGTAGAATACTTAACGTGAATTTCAACATTGTTTGTGATGCCAAACCCAAAAAAGGTTACACAAAATCAAATTTTTATAATGCATTAGCAAAAGATACTGGCAAATACCGCAACTGTATAATAAGAATCAACGCGCTTTCTGGAAAAATAGCTGAAGCACTTGTTTGTATTATTGGCGCATTGTTGTTATTTTTACTTTTGTTACTTGTTAAGAGTACACTTTGGCTAGCACTGGAATACCTTCCCTGTATTATCTCTTCAGTCGGTTTTCTACTTAGCAGTTCGTTTTTCACTTTTATTCAATTTAAAGCAGGGAGCGACCACTCGGATTGCTCATTCTTCAAAAATCCTGAAAAGTTCATTAATACGTATGACTCAGAACAACTGCACCTACAAGAAGTACAAAGTCCATAATTGAAAACATAATAGGGAACACAACCATGATGATCATATGTTTATACAGACAGCCCTCACTGTCATCAAGATCCTCACGATGTTTAATTCCGCTTTTTTTCACAATAAGTTTCGCTAAATAACAGGATATTACCACCACACCCGTAGGAAACAATATTCCTATTTAAAATCTCCATAGTTATCGTCCTCGCTTTCTTCGCTGGACAGTATGATGCTGTTACAAAATTAATTGAAATTATGCTGTGTTCTATCTTTCGGTTCCTCCAGTTTTGCACCACTCCATTTTGACGTAATCGACAAATAATCGGTGATACGTCTTATCCGTACAAATGTCACGCTCTCATAATTGGTGTAAAGCCATAACAACCGTCGTCAATATAACGAATCACCATTTATCTACTTTACGAGTTTTATTTTCTGCTTGTTTTAAGCACACAATTTCATCGGCACAAGAATTTTTTAAACGTCTCATTCGGTGTTTTGTCGACAGGAAAATCTTGAAGCACAATTTCCATTTTTATATTCACCTTTCATAGATTTTTGCGTGATATAACAAAAAAGACCAGTGAATATTCCCGCCGGTCTTTGTATAGAGGTATGTTGGTCTTTATCAGGTAGATTTCAGTACTAGCGTATAGCTCGTCTTAGTAGGATTTACTTGATTGCTACGCATCTTTTACAGCACTGTACAGAATGTCAGTTACTGCCGGAAACACCGTGGTCTGAATTTATAAACTTTAATCTGAACAGGCTCTAATCAAAAATTCTCAAAACGTATTGTCTATTATCAGAAAACTTTTTTATTATTTTATCTAAAGGTTGACAAGAAAAGAAAAATTGTGTATAATGATTACTATGATTGCCGCTGTGGCGGAATCGGCAGACGCAAGGGACTTAAAATCCCTCGGTAGGAAATACCGTATCGGTTCAAGTCCGATCAGCGGCACCATGATTACACGTCACAAATGATGCGGTGGCGTGAAGCAGAAAACCCCTTAAATCAAGGGGTTTTCTGCTTTCCAACTTTATATATCAGCCCTCCAACCACAAAAAATCACTCATGACAGCCCGAAAAGCAAGCCTCAAGAAAACTGAAAAAATACACGATTGCACCCGAGCTTGAGGTCTTTGCACCAATCGGGCGCGGTTTGCACCAATCACCCATAAATTGCACCAACAAGCCTGTGCCTACACCAATTCCCGCTAGGATGCACCAACGCTTCAATTTTTGCACCAATCGCCCCCCCAAAAAACGCCGGCGGCTTTTGGCGTTATCGTGCAGGCTGTGTTGGTACAAAACCTTTTACCTACGGCGCTGTTTCAAAACAAATGATAAATAGGCAGTTCCCGATTAATCAGCGTTTTCTACATGCGTTTTCAGCCAGCCGCTCTGCGGCGGATCTTCGAGTGTCCGCGACTGAAAAAGCCCGCGGATCGCTCCGCAGGCTAATGTAATGTACTCGCGCCTCACCCGCGCTGTTTTATTCCGGTATTTCCACCGGAACCTGTGTGCCGTCCCGAAACGTGAAGGTCAGGCTCTTGTTTTTCTGTACTGTCACCGATTCAACTGTTGCCTGCCATAGGCTCTCATCAAACTCGGTTACAATATCACCGGCATGTTTCAGTTCGTCAAGATACCGGCATATTTTTTCTTTGCGGGCAGTGCGCTCCAGTATATCATCCTTAATCGTTGCTACAAGCTTCTCCGCCGCCTTGCATTCTTCGCTCAATTCGATCCACCGGCGCTCGTATTTCGCCTGATTCTGCACTTTCCGTGCGTTTTCCTCGATGTAACGTTTCATGCGCCCCACGGCCGCGTCCTCCGCGTTCTGGGCCTCACAAAGCTTTGACTCCAGCGCAACGGTATCCGCCAGCAGCGGTAGCATTTCCTCGAACTCCGCTATATAGCGCGCCTTATCCCCTAAAATCTGATTGACCGCCCTTATAAAAGCCGGTTTCAGATCATCCTCCCGCACCAAAGGCGCGGAACATTTCACGCCGTCCTTGTACTTGCGGTTGCACAGCCAAAGCTGGTTCCGGTAACTATGTGTGGAGTGCCATGTTTTTGAGCCGTAGAACCCTCCGCACTCACCGCAGACTATCTTGGCCGCAAAAACGCTGTTGTTATTAAGCTGCCTTTGATACGGTTTCCGGCGCTTTATCTCGCTTTGCACCAAATCGAAGGTTTCGGGCGAAATAATAGCCGGGTGAGAATTGGGGATATACACCTGAGCAAGCTCTCCCTCGTTCTTTTTCATGGTCTTATTAAGAAAATCCAGCGTATAAGTTTTTTGCAGCAGAGCAGCTCCCTTGTATTTTTCGTTACCGAGGATGCTCATTACCGTAGAGACGCTCCATTTGTTTTTGCCGCTTGGCGTTGCTATACCCTGCTCTGTAAGGCTTTCCGCGATACTGCGGTATGTCAGCCCGTCCAGAAACATCGCGTAAATCTGACGGATAGTTTTTGCCTCTTCCTCAACAATTTTCGGCAACCCGTCTTCGCCTTTTTCGTAACCGAGGAAGCGTTTGTAAGGAAGCGCGATTTTGCCGTCTTCCATGCTTTTCCGCTTTCCCCAAGTGACGTTTTCTGAGATTGAACGGCTCTCTTCCTGTGCCAGCGATGACATAATCGTGATGAGCAGCTCGCCCTTGCTGTCCATAGTATAGATGTTTTCCTTTTCAAAATATACTTCAACGCCTTTTTCCTTGAGTTTTCGCACCGTAGTAAGGGTGTCAACCGTATTGCGCGCAAAACGGCTGATGGATTTTGTAAGGATCAAATCAATCCTCCCGCACAAGGCGTCCGC
>JAISVH010000073.1 GCA_031271685.1 Eubacterium sp.
AAAAATAAAACTTAATATGGGGTAAAAAATGGCAAAAAAACTTATGCTTGGCAATCATGCGGTGGCCAGGGGATTATATGAGGCGGGAGTATCGGTAGTTTCAAGCTATCCGGGGACGCCCAGCACAGAAATTACGGAGCATGCGTCTAACTTTGACAGGGAACATATGTGGGTCGAGTGGGCGCCTAACGAAAAAGTGGCGGTGGAAACGGCGATAGGCGCATCTATTGCGGGAACAAGAGCTTTTTCGGCGATGAAGCACGTGGGTCTCAATGTCGCGGCCGACCCTCTGTTTACATCTTCATATACGGGTGTTACCGGCGGGTTAGTATTTGCGGTTGCTGACGATCCGGGCATGCATTCGTCGCAGAACGAGCAAGATTCGCGGCATTACGCCATAGCGGCAAAGGTTCCTATGCTTGAGCCCGCCGATTCTTTGGAATGTAAGGAATTCACAAAGCTTGCTTTTGAGCTTTCGGAAAATTTTGACACGCCGGTATTGCTCAGGCTTTCCACACGTGTTTCTCATTCGCAGAGCGCTGTGGAGGAGGGAGAAAGAATTAAGCGCGAGACAGGCGAATATAAAAAAAATGCGGTAAAATATGTTATGATGCCTTCGTTTGCCCGTGCAAAACATGTTTTGGTAGAGCAAAGGACGCAAAAGCTTATAGATTTTGCCGAAACCTCATCGCTTAATACAGTGGAAATAAACAGTGAAGACATAGGCGTAATAACTTCAGGAATTGCTTATCATTATTCAAAAGAAGCGTTTGGAAATAAAGCTTCCTATCTTAAATTAGGCTTGATAAATCCGTTGCCGGTCAAATTGATATTGGATTTTGCCTCGAGGGTCAAAAAATTGTATGTTATTGAAGAGCTTGACGACGTTATTGAGTCTCATTGCCGTAAAATCGGGCTTTCTCCGTTAGGTAAAGAGCTTTTTACTTACATAGGCGAGTATTCCGGGAGTTATCTGCGCGAAAAAATTTTCGGTGAAAAAACGGAATTTGACAGTTTTGGAGAAACTGTCCCCAATCGTCCTCCAGTGCTTTGCGCGGGCTGTCCGCACAGGGGCGTGTTTTATACGCTGCAAAAGCTTAAGGTCACCGTTAGCGGCGACATAGGCTGCTACACTTTAGGCGCGTCTCCTCCGCTTTCCGCAATGGATACTACCGTATGCATGGGAGCGTCGATAAGCGGACTACATGGCTTTAACAAGGCGCGTTTTGATTTTTCCGGGCGTTCTGTAGCGGTGATCGGAGATTCGACTTTTATCCACTCCGGCATTACTGGGTTGATAAACATAGTTTATAATAAAAGCAACTCTACCATTATTATATTGGATAATTCTATTACCGGCATGACCGGGCATCAAAACAATCCGGCCAACGGTTATAATATCTATGGAGATTTTGCGGTTGCCGTAGATCTTGAGGCTCTTGTAAGGTCGATTGGAGTTAATCGGGTAACAGTTATCGACCCTAATGACCTTAATGAGACCGAACGGATCATAAAGCAAGAGTTAAGCGAGAAAGAGCCAAGCGTTATTATTGCCCGCATGCCTTGCGCGCTGTTAAAAAGCGTAAAGTATAAGCACGCGCTTGCGGTGGACGCTGACAAATGCAAAAGCTGTAAGATGTGCACGAAGCTCGGCTGTCCGGCAATTATCTTTAAAGAAAAGGCGGAAATTGACCCTACGTTGTGCGTCGGTTGCGGATTGTGTGGCCTTGTGTGCAAGTTTTCAGCTATAAATCGAAAGGGATGAAATGCGTTATGACAAAATCTATTATATTAGTTGGCGTGGGAGGACAGGGAACGCTCGTCGCCAGCCGTATATTAGGGAATCTGTTTTTGAGCCGAGGCTTCGACGTTAAAGTCAGCGAGGTTCATGGAATGAGCCAACGCGGCGGATCGGTGGTGACCTATGTTAAATACGGCGATAAAGTCTACTCTCCGGTAGTTGAGAAGGGTGAGGCGGACATAATAGTATCTTTTGAGCAGATGGAAGCGGCAAGATGGATAAGCTTTTTAAAAAAAGGAGGAAAGCTAATAACTAACACACAAAAACTGCTGCCTATGCCGGTTATTATTGGTGACGCCGAATATAATTCAGATATTATTGATAAAATAAAAGGCATGGGAATAAACGTCACGGCTGTGGATGCCTTAGCGCTTGCCGAGAGGGCGGGCAGTGTAAAAGCTGTAAATGTTGTGTTGATGGGGGTGTTGTCGAATACAATTGAAATCGAAAAAGAAGCATGGCAAAAAGCGCTTGAGGAATGTGTTCCTAAAAAAGCGCTTGAGATAAATATTAAAGCTTTCGCATATGGCAAGGAGGTGTAGGATATCAGCTACTATATGAAAGAGATTGAGTGTGCCCCGCGTCAAGAGCTGGCTGCGCTGCAATCTTATAGGTTATCAAGGCAGATAAGAAGGGTTTATGAAAAGGTGCCGGTATACCGCGAAAAGATGGAAGCCGTCGGTGTCACTCCAGAGGATATAGCAACGGTAGGGGATTTACACAAATTACCTTTTACTACAAAACAGGATTTGCGTGATAATTATCCCTATGGAATGTTTGCCGTGCCGCATGAGAGGTTAGTGCGCATTCACGCATCGTCCGGCACAACCGGAAAGCAAACGGTTGTTGGTTACACGCAAAAGGATATCGATATTTGGGCTGAGTGCGCCGCGCGCGCTATTGTTGCGGTGGGTGGGACTAAAAGTGATTTTGTGCATGTGGCATACGGGTATGGCTTGTTTACTGGAGGATTGGGAATGCACTATGGCGCGGAAAAGCTTGGTGCCACAGCAATACCCGCATCGGCGGGCAACAGTCTGCGCCAGCTTGAGATGTTCCGCGATTTTGGTTCTTCAATAGTTTGCATGACCCCTTCATACGCAATAAGTCTTATTGAACTTATGGAGGAAAAAGGCTTTAAAAAAGAAGATTTTCACTTAAAAGCCGGAGTTTTTGGTGCCGAGCCCTGGACCGACGAAATGAGAAAAGAAATAGAGCGTGGGTTAGGACTTAAAGCATATGATATATATGGCTTGTCTGAAATAGCGGGACCTTCTGTTTCTTGCGAATGCGAGCGTCAGGCGGGGATGCACGTTTGTGAGGATCACTTTATCCCTGAAATAATAGATCCGGATACTCTGGAACCGCTTCCGCCCGGAAGTCAGGGCGAACTGGTATTTACCTGCATAACCAAAGAGGCTTTGCCATTGATACGTTATCGAACACGCGACGTGGCCAAACTGGTATATGATAAATGCGAATGCGGCCGCACGCTAGTAAGGATGCTGAAACCTCAGGGAAGAACAGACGATATGCTGATAATTCGTGGGGTTAACGTTTTTCCGTCTCAGATTGAGTCGGCTTTGCTTTCTTGTGATAGCAGGGCTACGAATTATCTTATTGTTGTGGATAGGATACATAATCTTGATAGGCTTGAGGTTCAGATAGAAACGCGCGACGATATGTTGGCGGACAACATACGAGATATTGAGAAATACCGCGCGACAATAAAAGCCGCCATTGATTCGGCGCTTGGCATTGGAGTGGATGTTAAGCTTATCGAGCCTAAAACATTGGAACGTTCTATGGGAAAGGCCGTGAGGGTCATTGATAAGCGCAGGTAGGGGGTGAACCGCGATTTAATGTTAATGACATCGATCAGATTCGCCTATAACCGCGTTCATGTCCTTCGCCTCTTAGGCGGCGGGTTCCATGTTGACTATTAGTTAATTAACTATCCGTCAGCGGCGGGTTATTTTCAATCCTCCGCTGACGCTTGTTAAAACATTGGAAGCGGCTCCGCCGCAGATGTTTGAAGTTAAAATTTTGAGGGGGAAATCATTATGCTAAAACAGATATCAGTATTTGTTGAAAATAAAGCGGGCAGGCTTTGCGCGATAATGGAAACGCTAAACGGTGCCGATATAGATGTGCGTTCGCTTAATATCGCGGACACGACCGACTTCGGAATTGTTCGGATAATAGTAAACAACACTGATAAGGCATTAAATGCCTTAAGGGAAAACAGCTTTACCTCAAAGGTCACAGAGGTTGTCGGATTCACAATAGAGGATCATGCCGGCGCTCTTTATGACGTTATTAAAGCGTTCGACCAGAACCAGCTAAACATAGAGTATTCATATTCGATGATGGGTAAAAAATTAGGAGAAGCTGACATTATAGTCAGAACCGACGATAACGAAAAGGCGGCGGAATTGCTTAAATCTAAAGGAATAAGTATTATTTCAATCGGAGATATAGTATAATGAATTGGAATAAGGCGGAGTTTTTTATTTCTTATAAAAAACGTTCGCAAATCCCGATATCTGAAAAGCCGGAAATTGCCTTTTCGGGCAGGTCTAATGTTGGCAAATCGTCTTTGATAAACAATATTTTAAACCGTAAATCATTGGCGAGAGTAAGCGGCACACCGGGCAAAACAGCTATGATAAATTTTTTTGAAGTGGACGGCAGGATTTATTTTGTCGATTTGCCCGGCTATGGATATGCTAAGGTTTCAAAAGCTGAAAAGGAAAACTGGGCGAAGCTGGTTGAGGGATATCTTACTTCTGGTCGTGAGCTTGACTTAGTTTTTCAACTTGTTGACTTTAGGCATTCTCCTACAGTCGGAGACTTGCAGATGATAGATTTTCTTATCAATACCGAGATACCATTCGTAATAGTGCTGACCAAAGCGGATAAGTTAAAAAAAACGCGGCGCATCAAACGCCGCGAAGAACTTCTTATTGAAATACCTTTTGCCAAGGATATCACAATGGTGGAATTCAGCTCTGTGACAGGAGAGGGCGCAGAGGAGCTGCGTAAAATCGTAGAGATGATAATCGCAAAGCAATGAAAATATCGGTGATAAGCCTAACGCTTAAATATCGCTATGACTTCATCAAGAAAGAAGTAACAAAAAAATGCCAATATCAGCGATACCGCCATAATTATCCAATTGCGGCGTATTAATTTTTTCATTTTTTCGTCCTGCGCCTTTAGGCGGTCGCTTCGCTTGTACATTTTATGATACCTCCGAAACTTTTTATTAATCTTAGCATATAATTAAAAATAAGTCAAGCGGCTATGCGGTTGTCAAGGAGGGTTCGTGTGTTTGATAGGATAAAAGAAGATATAAAGTCAATAAAGGAACGCGACCCGGCCGTTAAAAACGGTTTTGAGGTTTTTTTCCTTTATCCCAGTTTTAAAGCGATTCGCTCTTATCGTACGGCACATTGGTTTTATGAGCGAGGACATTATTTTATTGCTCGTTGGATATCACAGCGTTCAAGAAAAAAAACAGGAATAGAAATTCATCCCGGAGCAAAAATAGGAAAGGGTCTGTTTATTGACCACGGCGGCGCTGTGGTAATAGGAGAGACTTCTACTATCGGCGACAACTGTACTATATATCAAGGGGCTACGTTAGGCGGAACAGGAAAGGAAACCGGAAAGCGACACCCCGACTTGGGACATAACGTTATGGTGGGAGCAGGAGCAAAGGTTTTGGGCCCATTTAAGGTAGGGGATAACTCGAAAATCGCAGCGAACGCTGTGGTTTTAAGTGAAGTTCCGCATAATTCGACGGCGGTGGGCGTCCCTGCGCGGATAGTAAAACGAGATGGGGTGCGGTTAGAAGAGACAAGCGATCTTGACCAGATAAATATTCCCGACCCTTTAGCAGCGCAGATAGAGCAGCTTAGTAAAAGAATAAAACTTTTAGAAGATGAAATATATATATTAAAACATAACGGAGAAAAAAGTGAAGATTTATAATACTATGACTCGCCAAAAAGAAGACATAACCGGACACCTGCAGAGCGGTAATAACCAGATCAAAATATATGCCTGCGGACCTACGGTGTATAATCTTATACATTTGGGCAATGCAAGGCAGATTTGTGTTTTTGATGTGTTGCGCAGATATCTGAAATATCGTGGGTTTGATGTGTATTATGTCCAGAATTTTACTGATATTGATGATAAAATAATAAAAAAGGCGAATGAAACCGGTCAAACAGTGCACGAAGTGGCCGAGAACGCAATAAATGAATATTTCACCGACGCGCGAGGGTTATCGGTTATTGACGCCGATGCCCATCCTAAAGTCACTGAAAACATGCATTTAATAATTGATCTTATAAAAACACTTATTGACAGTGATTTTGCATATTCTTCCGGCAGAGATGTATATTTTAGGACTAAAAAATTTGAGGGCTACGGTAAGTTGTCTCAAATGCCGTTGGAGGAACTTGAAGATGGCGCATCAAATCGAGTGGGAGAGAATGAATTAAAA
>JAISVH010000108.1 GCA_031271685.1 Eubacterium sp.
CACATTTTTTTAAAATCTTGTCCAACCCCTGTTCAAAAAGATAACAGGTGTAAGAACCCTCTTCCTTAGCTTTGCATCTGTTTTTAATCGCTTCATAAAGCTCGTAAAAAATATTGGACATTTTACTCTCTTTCATATATTTTATTAAAAAAACAGCTTCGATTTCCGGTATGGCACGCAACACCGGTTTGCTCCACCTTTACGAGAAAGGTGTCATTATCACAGTCTGCATAAATTTCAACAACCCTCTGTAAATTCCCAGATGTGGCTCCTTTATTCCACAACTCGCTTCGAGACCGGCTCCAAAACCAAGTATAGCCGCTTTTAAGCGTTTTTTCTAAACTTTCGCGGTTCATGTATGCCAACATTAATACTTCACCAGTATTAATATCAGTAACTATAGACGGAACCAAATCATCTTTTTTAAAAAAAACGCTTAAATTCATTTATTTACCGGTATTCCCTTTCCCAATAGATGTTCCTTTATTTCGCTTATGGTCATTTCATTAAAGTGAAAAACTGAAGCGGCAAGCGCAGCCGCGACATCGGTTTTTTCAAAAACTTCAGAAAAATGCTCGAGCTTCCCGCAGCCTCCACTGGCGATTACCGGGATTGAAACGCTTCTGCAAACCTCTTTTAGCATCAATATGTCATATCCGCTTTTAACTCCGTCCGCGTCCACTGAATTTAGACATATTTCACCCGCGCCCAAAAATTCAGCTTCTTTTACCCAATCGATAAGACTTTTGCCGGACTCTTTCTGCCCGCCGTTCGTGGCGACAACAAATAAGCCATTTTTATTGCGCTTCGCGTCTACGCCAAGCATGATACGATCACTGCCGAAAACCTCGGCTGCTTTTTTAATAAGTTCAGGATTTTTAACAGCCGCCGAATTAATAGAAACCTTATCTGCTCCCGCATCGATTATCATCTGTATGTCTCCCACAGAAGATATGCCGCCGCCAACCGTCAGCGACACGGATAGCTTTTCAGAAACCGCTCGAACCAAATCAAGCGATATCCTCCCCCTTCCCTCGTTGCTGGCAGTGATATCATAAAGCACCAACTCATCCGCGCCCTGACGAGCATATTCCGCCGCACGCTCAATCGGATCTCCTACATCGCTTACATTTAAAAATTTTATGCCCTTTACCAGTTTCCCGTTCCTCGTATCAAGGCATGGGATTATTTTTTTTGGCCGCATTGTTTTCCTCCCGAAAAGAATTAAATATTTTATTAGGACGTGTTCTGCAACAATCAATGTGACTAATGACTCGAGAAATTTTCTTCATATGATGCAATTTTGACACGAATATACATTGATATTTAAGGAAAAATTAACGAAGCATGGCGAAAAGTTCTCCTCCAATAGTCATGTTGCCTATTATCGAACATGTCCTAATCAACTTAAAATCCGTCAATTATCTTTATCGCTTTTTTTAAATCAAGATTTCCGCTGTATATTGATTTGCCGCATACAGCTCCATATAGCCCGTTCTTTTTTAGCGTAAGTAGATTGTTTATCGTCTTTACCCCGCCGCTGGCTATTACGTTTGTTCCAAAAGCGCGTGTTTTTTCAGTAATCAGCTTGGTTTTATAATGGCTAGGTCGACTTAATGTTCCGTCTTTATCTATATCAGTAAAAACAATGTATTTTACCCCTAGCTTTGCCATTTCAATACCTAAATCAAGATAGTTTACATTGCTTGTTTCTAGCCATCCTTCAGAGGCGACAAGACCATTGCGCGCATCGATACCAACCGCTATCCTTTCCCCATATTCCTTGACAGCCGTTTTTATAAGCCCGGGATTTTTTACCGCCGCCGAACCTATTATAACACGGGATATACCTCCGCTTAAATACATTTCCACCGTTTCTAACGAACGTATCCCGCCGCCTACTTCCACTTTAAGACCGGATTTTTTTGCCGTTTCGAAGAAGATGTCTTTGTTCTTCTGAGAAGCTTCTTTCGCGCCGTCAAGATCGACCATGTGCACCCACCTCGCCCCCGCCGCGCGAAACCTCTCCGCCGTCTCAAGATAACAGTCCGCCACCTTTTCTACCGTGTTATAATCTCCCTTTAAGAGCCGAACGCAATTGCCGTCTTTAATGTCTATAGCGGGCAATATTATCATAAAACCCCCTTAGTTGACAAAGTCGGAGCGGCACCTTCACATTCAGATATAATAATTACGGCTTCTTTCATTGCTCTTGCCATAGCTTTAAAACAAGCCTCTATTTTATGATGGTCATTTTTACCATAAACCACTTTTACATGCAAAGTTATGCCGGCATTGACTGCAAAAGCTCGCAAAAATTCCTCGAAAAGGCAAAGCTCAAAATCACCGACCTTTTGATTTTTAAACTCGCCTTCGAATACCAAAAATGCCCGTCCGCTAACATCCACCGCACAAAGTCCCAAGGCCTCGTCCATGGGAATTATTTTCTCTCCAAAACGGGCTATTCCCGCCTTATCACCCAGAGCTTCGTTGAAACACCTTCCCAAAACTATCCCCACATCCTCAACAGTGTGATGTCCGTCAACATTTAAATCTCCTTTACATTTGACTTTTAGCCCAAATTCTCCGTGAAAAGCAAACGAAGTGAGCATATGATCAAAAAAACCAATCCCGGTATTTATATTGGGAATTTCCGGCTTGTCAAGCTTTAACTCTATTTCAATGTCGGTTTCACTCGTCTTGCGCTTTAATTTTGCTTCCCGTTTCATTAAGGTTTCTCCTTATAACTTTCAAGTCTCTCGATAAGCACGGCATTTTCCTCAGGACTTCCGCAAGTAATCCTTAAATATTTGCCAAGCTTTCGTATAACTATTCCATTCTCAAATAGATACTCAAAAATTTTGGCAGCTTTATCTTCATCTTTTATTTCTATAAATAAAAAGTTTGTGGCAGATTCATAAATCCTTGTAAATTCCGGGATTTTTAAATTGTTAACCGAGTCTTTTAAGCCTTTTGTCAGCCTGCTTATTTCACCCGCCATTGTTTTCATCCGGGATTTATTTAGCAGCGCGTATTCCCCAACGGCCTGCGTAAGCAAATTAACGTTATACGGAGATTTTGCCGCCCTCAAGACGTTTGTTAATTTGCAACTCGCTACGGCAAAGCCCAGTCTTATTCCGGCAAGCGCCATAGATTTTGAACAAGTTTTAAGCACTATTAGGTTTTCGTGCTCCGTCGCAAAATTTAACAGAGTTTGGCTCTCATCCCAAAAATCCATATAAGCTTCGTCTAAAATCACAAGGGCTTTTGTGTCTGTAATAAGCTTTTTAATTTTATCAGCATTTATTCCGAGAGAAGTAGGGTTACAGGGATTTGAAAACATGACCGCACTTATATTTTCATTATTTATTTTTTCAATTGCAGCCGGTATGTCAATAAGCATTTTGTAATTTTTTTGCTGTATTACCAAATCAAGCTCATAGAGATGCGGATAAAAGAAATACATTGAAAAATCCGGCGAGAAACAAAGAACTTTGTCTCCCCTTGAAAGTAAGCAGGCTGTAATAATGCTTATCAATTCGTCAGAACCATTCCCAGCGGTGACATTGTTCGGAGAAACACCGTACAATTCCCCGAAAACGTTAAGCACTGACGATGCATACGGATCCGGGTAACGGTTGATCAATTCACCGTAAGTCAGAACGGCTTCAGCTATCGCCTCAGGCGGAAACCGCATAAAACTCTCATTAGCGTCTAAGCGTATTTTCCCTATAAGCAACGATGGTTCCAACGGTTCATATGGAGCTAATTTTTTTATCTTTTCGGGCAAATCATACATAATCATTTTAGCCTAACCTCTATCGAATTAGCGTGAGCGCTGAGACCCTCCCGCTCAGCAATCAGCAATATGTCGTTCGCAGCCGCTAAAAAGTCTTCTTTGGAATAATAAATGTAGCTGTACTTTTTTGTGAAGCTGTCAACCGAAAGTGGAGAAAAAAAACGCGCCGTTCCGCCTGTCGGCAATACATGATTCGGACCCGCGTAATAATCACCCAAAGGCTCGGGCGAATATGGCCCCAAAAAAAGAGAACCCACGTTGTACAACTTTCCTATATAGCGCGCAGGGTCTCTCAGCAGAACCTCAAGGTGCTCAGGCGCTATACGGTTCGCCAATTCCACAGCCTCATATATATTTTCGGTTACAATGATGCCCCCGTAGTTTTCAAGGGATCTAACTATTATTTCTTTCCTCGGCAGATTTTCGATCTGCTTTTGCAACTCCTTAACAGTTTCTTCGGCAATTTTTTCACTATCTGTTAAAAGCACCGCTCCGGCAAGAGCGTCATGCTCAGCCTGAGACATGAGATCCGCCGCAATATACGTTGGATTAGCGCTGTCATCGGCAATAATCAGTATTTCACTTGGACCCGCAACCATATCTATATCCACTGTGCCGTAAAGCAATTTTTTTGCCGTAGCGACATAGATATTTCCCGGACCGGTTATTTTCGAAACTCTCGGTATTTCTTCTGTGCCATAAGCTAATGCCGCTATAGCCTGAGCTCCTCCGCACATAAATATTTTATTTATCCCGCAGAGCTTAGCGGCGACAAGTATATCCTTATTAGCTTGGCCGTCTTTTCCCGGTGGTGTCACCATGATTATTTCTCCGACTCCGGCGATAGCCGCCGGCACCGCGTTCATTAAAACCGAAGATGGATATGCCGCAGAGCCGCCCGGAACATAAATTCCAACCCTTTCAAGGCCACGTACGCACTGGCCCATAACAGTTCCGCTGTCTTTAGCGACGGCAAAGCCGTTTTGCTTTTGCCGTTCGTGAAAAGCGGTAATATTTTCTATAGAATTCAACAAAGCTTCTATGAACTTTTCATTCGCTTCATTCAACGCCTCTTCCATTGCTTCATCGGGTACCCTATAGTACTTAAGTTTAGAACAGCCAAACTTTTTAGTATAAGCATTTACCGCCTCGTCGCCGCGCCGTCTCACGTCAAATATGATATCCGACACCGTTTGTTCGACTTCAATATCAGTTTCGGCAGATCTTCGTTCTATCCCGCACAAAAATTCCCCGGGATCTCCCTTAATGATTTTTATCATGCTTTGCCCACCCTTTCTATACCGGCGACAAATTTCTCTATTTCTGTCTTTCTCAGCTTCATGCTAACAGAATTCACTATTATTCTAGCCGAAACTTCCGCAATTTCCTCAAAAACCTCAAGCCCGTTTTCTTTTAACGTCTCTCCGGTCTCAACTATATCCACAATGCCGTCGGCAAGGTTTAAAAGCGGAGCAAGCTCAACAGACCCTTCTATTTTGATTATATCTACGTCCTGCCCTTTTGACTCAAAATAACTGCGTGCAACTCCGGGATATTTTGTCGCAACCGTCTTTATTCCGTGACCTTTATAAAAATTCTCACCCTTTTTACCGGCAAGCGAAAACCGACAACGGCCAAAACCCAAATCAAAAATCTCGAAATACCTGCCACCGTGCTCCATGATCACATCCTTGCCAACGATTCCAATATCGCACACACCATGCTCAACATATGTTATCACATCAGGCGCTTTTGCAAGTATGACCTCGGCAACGATGCCGCAGCGCTGTCCGATTCCGTCCCCGGGAGGGCCTTCCTCGTTGGAAATGGGTAAAATCAAACGTCTTCCTTTATTCCTCAGTTCATTCACATCCATACCCATTTTTTCAAACATATTGACCGTTTCGTTTTCAAGCCTTCCTTTGGTTAAGGCAATGCCTAATATTTTATTGTTCCTACCTATCACTTTATTACCTCTAAACGGCCTATGCCCTTGGATTTAACATATTCTCGCGCCTCCTCGATATCACCGTAAAGTGAAAGTTCGATGGTGTGCCCTTTTGCAATCAGCTCGTTTGCACGCGATATGCAATCCTTCATATTTTTGGTTTCACAAAACAGCAAAACATCCGGATTTTGTTTGAAGCTTGTTTTTGACAATAAAATTTTCGCCGCAGAGTTGACATTTACGGCAAAACCTATCGCCGACAGATTTTCGCCATAATCGCTTAAAAGAGTATCATAACGCCCGCCCGAAATTATCGGCGTTCCGAACCCTTCGACATAGCCCCTAAACAAAATACCGGTGTAATAGTTTATTTTATTCACCATACCCAAATCCACCCCGACAAACTTTTCGCCGTAAAGGTCCGCAAGGTTGTCATAAAGCAAATTAAGGCCGTCCAACAAATCAGACAATTTTTTGTTTACGAAAAAAATTTCACGTGCCTTATCAAAAACCTCCCTGCCGCCGAACAGCTTTGGTAATTCTGTTAAAGCCTTTGAGGCTTTAACGCTTTCATACGGCTTAAGCGCTCTTTCAAGCTCAGGATAATTTTTTGATTCGATAAGCACACGGATATCCTCAGAGTAGCCTCTAGATAACCCAAGCTCACCGATAAGATCTTTAAAAAAACCGCAATCTCCTATTTCAATGTGAAAATCGGAAACATCCACACTTTTTAAAACCTCGGAGGCAAGTGACAAAGCCTCAAAATCCGAAAAATAAGTTTCGCCCCCTATTATCTCTATTCCACTCTGAGTTATCTCATCGTCACGACCGGAATTTTTAGGATTCACTCTGAAAATATTCTGAGAATAATAAAGTTTTAAGGGCAAACGTTCTCCTTTAAGTCGTGTGCCGACTAGCCGCGCTATCGGCAAGGTGGAATCAGGTCGGATAACGATAAGCCTGCCATTCGAGTCAGTCAGCTTATACATATTTTCAGGAGAAAGATATCGCTTTTTTGAATAAAAAACATCATAAAATTCAATACCGGGTGTAATAACCTCTGAGTACCCGTAACCGCCAAACAGCTTATGCAGCTTTTCTTCTACTTTTCGCCTGGCAATACATTCCTCAAATAATAAATCACGCGTGCCTTCAGGGGTTAATAGATCATATCTTTTCATATAAACAATTCTCGCTTTATCGTATTACCATGATAACATGATATCACACAAAAGTTATTTTGTCAAGTTTTTAAAACAGCTCAAATAAAGACATCTGCGCCGATTGAGGCAAGTCCTCAAACACCTTCATAGCGCAAAGCTTTTCAAACACTGTGCTGTTAATTCCTGACTTTCGCTGAATGTCATCAATACATATATAATCTTTTGAATCTATAACCTCTTTAAGCTTCGCCGCCGCGCTTTCTCCACAGCCTGCGATCGCCATAAACGGCAGCAATAAATTGCCGTCTTCTATTACATATTTTGTTGCGTGCGAACGCTTATATGAGGTAGGCAAAAACTTTATCCCTCTCAGCATCATTTCATACACCAATAACAGGGCTTCATAGGTCGATTTTTCTTTCGCCGTAGACTCAGGATTTCCAGCGATTGAACGTATACGCGACTTAACTGTCTCCGGGCCGCCTAAAACGCAGTTTACTTCGATATTTTCGGTGTGCTTAGTTAAAATTGCCGCATAAAACTCAGCCGGATAATTAACTTTAAACCAACCAAGCTTTACCGCGCTTATTACATATGCCGCGGCATGAGCTTTTGGAAACATATACTTAATTTTTTTGCAGCTTTCAATGTACCACTGTGGGACTGAACAATTTTCAAACGCTTTGTATATTTCATTGTCAAATTTTTTTGCCGCGTTGCCCTTTCGGGTAATTTCAGTGATTTTAAAGGCCATATCCGGCTCCATTCCCTTATGCATAAGGTACACCATTATATTATCACGCGTACCGATCACCTCTGATATAGAGCATGTGCCGTTTTTGATAAGTTCCTGGGCATTGCCTATCCAAACATCTGTGCCATGCGAAAGCCCTGATATCTGCAACAAATCCGAAAAATTTTTAGGCTTCGCCTCTTTTAACATTTGTATGACAAAGCTTGTCCCAAATTCCGGCAAGCCATAAGTGCCGAGCGGTATCAACTCCTTGTCCTGTTCGGACAGCTTAAGCGCTTTTGCAGAGATAAAAAGGCTAAGCACACTTTCATCAGATGTGGGAACATCTGCAATTTTAACTCCAGTCATGGTTTCAAGATGCTTATACAGCGTTGGAACATCGTGCCCTAACTCATCCAGCTTTAAAATCGTGTCATGCAGAGCGTGAAAATCAAAGTGCGTCGTAATAATTTCTTCGTCTTTTGATGAATCTCCGCCCGGATGCTGAATCGGGGTAAAATCATACACATCATACTCTCGCGGCACCACCACCATGCCTCCGGGATGCTGTGAAGTAGTCCTCTTGACCCCCGTACACCCCTTGACTAAACGATTGGTTTCCGCTTTACTAGATGCCACTCCACACTCTTCAAGATATTTTTTCACAAAACCAAAAGCGGTCTTATCCTGAACGGCAGAGATCGTGCCCGCTTTAAAAACGTGATCCTTCCCAAACAGTTCTTCGGTATATTTATGAGACAGCGCCTGATATTCACCGCTGAAATTAAGGTCAATATCCGGGGCTTTGTCTCCTTTAAACCCCAAAAACGTTTCAAACGGTATGTCGTGTCCGTCACGCAGCATTTCAGCTCCGCATTTTGCACAGATTTTAGGTGGCAAATCATATCCGGACTGCACAGAGCCGTCTTCAATAAACTCATTGTATCTGCACCTGGGACAACGATAATGCGGCGGCAGGGGATTTACCTCAGATATCCCCAACATGGTAGCCACGACCGATGACCCTACAGAACCCCTGGACCCAACCAGATAACCGCTTTCTTCCGATTTTTTTACTAATTTTTGAGCTATCATATAAAGCACTGAAAACCCGTATTTTATGATAGCGTCCAACTCTTTGTTTATTCTGCGCTCAACTCCGAGATTAAGCTGTTCGCCATATAATTCGTGTGCTCTGCCCCAGGTTAATTCTATCATTTCCTGTTCAGACCCCTCTATTTGAGGAGTGTATGTTCCCTTGGGTATCGGCCTAACATGTTCTATCATATCGGCTATCTTGTTTGGATTTTCCACCACA
>JAISVH010000120.1 GCA_031271685.1 Eubacterium sp.
CATGAACCGTATGGCTTGGGAAGATATATAAATATCTATTATGGATCTTTTGTGCGGGCGCGCGGGTATTTGGACGCAGAAGGACAAAAAGCCGAGCTTAGGAGAATACTGAGACACGAATTTACACATCACCTTGAATCTTTGGCGGGAGAAAAGGGGTTGGAAATAAAGGACAGGATCGAAATAGAAAAATATAAAGCGGGGCTTTGAAATAGTTATCCAAACATCTGCGGCGGAGCCGCTTGCAGTATTTTAATAAGCGTCAGCCATGAACGAGGTTATAGCACATTGCGTTTTTATTGAAATGAACCTCAAAAAAAACGATTGCCGTTCAGCCCCTAACTAGAGGCTGAACGGCAATCGTTTTGCAAGATGTTATTATAGCAATAATAGGCAATAAAAAACTGCCATTAGTTTAAAAAATCCTCTTTTTGCCTAGTATTTTTAGCATTGATATTGTGCTTTTCAATTATATTTTTAATTTCATCGGCTATTTCATCGTCAATTTCCATAGCATCAAGGTTTTTATCAACAACAGTTCGGTATTTGGGCGCAGTATAAAATTTTATCCGTTCTGAATGGGGCTCTTCGTCAATTAGTTCGATTCTTTTTGGAGATAGTTGATATAGTTTGATAATAGCCTGCATATTATTGTTTTCTATGTTACCTATAAGCGATGAAATTATTGCCGCTTTGCAAATCCCGGAGATATATGTGCTGCGAACTATTGTTTTATATGTGGTTGACATAACAATAAGGAATTCTTCTAGTGCCGCGAAGTTGTCTGTGTCTCCAAAACTTAATGTTATGGCATTCGCTCCGTTAAATTTGGCGGCGATTGAAACCGAGAGAGCCGTCATTGAGTTATTTGTCGCGCAGATGTCAACCGGCACTGTATAGCGAAGATTATAGTCGGACAAAAAGGACTTTATAATAGAATCGTCTTTAAAATCTCCGATCAATCTCAACATTGATATTTTAGTAAAGTCGATATTGTCAGAGATAACTTTTAATAAAGAAAATAAATCCACCTCTCCTATATTGGTTTCAAGCAGCACTGGAGCATTGATTTTTGTTATTAAATAAGAAAATTTAAGCGGGACGGTGATATATTTAAAATGAAGGGAATTTATTATTGACAATTCGCTTGGGTGGTTCAATCTGAATATGTAATTTTCATGCTCTTTGGGAATGGGCAGCCTTTGAAGAGAAAAAACGTCAATTTCGACAAAATCGACGCCGCATTCAAAAAGAGAGCAGACGTATAAAAAAACATCTGATTTTTTTGTTTGTTCATAAAATTTCATTCCTGACAGGCTGCGGTCAATAATAACAGTTTTCATAAATTCCTCTTGTTATAAGTAGTTTTTACCGTTAGTATCAGTATATCATAAACCATTAAAAAAGGCAAGGGGAATTATAGTAAATCTATTTGGAAATTTAGCTTTATAGCTAGTCGGTTTTTAAAAACACTAAATGCGCTTTTAAGACGCGGCATGCGCCGCGTGTAGCCGAAGGAGGCCTTATCTTGCTGCAATCAGTCGCGCATCTTAAGGTTGCCAGCAGGCTTTACCCGCTGTTTAAAAAACTTTAGGGTTTTTAAATTGACTGACTATATCAAAAAAACCTTGACAAAGCGTATATTTTATGGTACAATATAAAAAATTAATATTTTTATACTTATCTTTAACAGATTGGTATTAAACCGTTGAAGCAGAGATAAAAACAGTATGCGCGCTCACAGAGAGTCCGGGTTGCTGAGAACCGGGCAGAAAAGCGGACTGTTAAATGGACTGCCGAGGGTGCGGTCAAAGGTTGGTCGCATTAGTTATAGTTTTTTTGCTTAACTTTTGTGATTGGCCGAGTATTCCGCAACGTGAGGGCATACGTCAGTTGCCGGGGATATAATGGTATCCCGCAAGGAGCACGGCTTAAAGCCATGAATCAAGGTGGCACCGCGGATAATTTTTATTCGTCCTTGATAGAGTTTTTGCTCTATTGGGGATTTTTTATTTTTTAGGAGGAATTTTGATATGGTATTCATACTTAATCCAAGCGTAAAAAAAGAGAAAATAAATAATTTTATTTTAAGTTGGGAGCGTAAAGGTTTTTCAACAATTTTAAGCGTGGGTACGGAACACACTGCTGTTTGTCTTATAGGAAACACATCGCAGGTAGACTTGGAGCATGTTGTGCAAACCACAGATATCGTTGCGTATGGCAAACGCATCACCGAACGCTATAAAGCGGTCAACAGGAATGTTCGTGAAGGCAACACCATTATAAAAGTGGGCAATGCCGTAATAGGAGGTGGCTGTTTTACCGTGATTTCAGGGCCTTGCAGCGTTGAAAGTGAGGAGCAGATTTTAAAAATAGCGAAAAGCGTTAAAAACAGCGGAGCAGCCATATTACGCGGCGGAGCGTTCAAACCTAGAACTTCACCTTATGATTTTCAGGGTATGCAGGCGCAAGGACTTGAATTACTGCGTGTAGTAAAAAACGAAACCGGAATGCCTATCGTTTCTGAAATAATGAATCAAACTCAAATCGGTTTGTTTGAAGATGTGGATATAGTGCAGATAGGCGCGCGAAATATGCAGAATTTTGATCTGCTTAAAGCAGTCGGGCAGCTTAAAAAGCCTGTGTTATTGAAACGCGGTTTGGCAAATACTATTGAGGAACTGCTAATGAGCGCAGAATATATTTATGCCGCGGGAAACAGTGAAATAATACTATGCGAACGAGGAATACGCACTTTTGAAACTATGACGAGAAATACCCTGGACTTATCCGCAGTCATATTACTGAAACAGAAATCACATCTTCCGGTTATTGCCGATCCCAGCCACGCCGCAGGAATAAGAAGCCTTGTTTCTCCATTGGCAAAGGCGATAATGTCGGTCGGCGCGGACGGAGTAATGATCGAAACCCATAATAATCCGGCAGAGGCGCTTAGCGACGGAGCGCAATCGCTTGACCTGGATCAATTTAACACACTTATGAAAGAACTTAAAGAGCGTGCTGTTATTGAAAAAAAGGAGATGTAAACATGATAAAACCAACATTTAACGAAACGAAAAAACTCGCTTCAAGCAATTTTTATAAACTGATACCTATAAGCGACGAAATTTATTCCGATTTAATTACCCCCATTGAGCTTTTTAAGATATTGAAAGAAATAAGCGCGCACTGCTTTATTTTGGAGAGCATGGAGGATCCTAAAAACAGAGGCAGATATACGTTTTTAGGATTTGATCCCAAGCTTGAAATTACCTGCCTGAACGGCAAAATCAAAATTAATTCAGAGGTTGTTGAGTCCGTCAATCCCAATGACATAATTAAAAAAATTTTAGAATCTCACCGAAGTGCAAAATTTGACTATCTTCCTCCGTTTACCGGCGGGCTTGCCGGATATTTTTCATATGACTACACAAAATATTCAGAACCAATTCTAATGCCGGACGCCTCGGGCGATGTTCAGTTCAACGACGTTGATCTAATGCTGTTTGATAAACTCATTGCCTTTGATAACTACAAACAGAAAATTATACTGATTGTCAATATAGATGCCGCCGCCGCAGATACCGAGTATGAAAAATGCGTAAAAGAGCTTAAAAATCTAAAGAATCTTATCGTGTCTAGAAAACGGTCAAAAGCTCCTTTTTCCAAAATAAAATCGGATTTTCGCTCGCTTTTTTCAAAAGATGAATTTTGTTCTATGGTTGAAAAAGCAAAATGGCATATCAAAGAAGGCAATATTTTTCAAGCAGTTTTATCAAACCGTTTTGAAGCTGATTTCGAAGGCAGTCTTTTTGATACCTATCGAGTTTTAAGGGCGGCGAATCCGTCACCCTATATGTTTTATTTTTCGGGAAATGATTTGGAAATAGCAGGAGCGTCCCCCGAAACTTTAGTAAAATTACATGACGGAAGGCTTTCAACTTTTCCGTTGGCGGGAACTCGACCCAGAGGCATGACGGACAGTGAGGACGCGGCCCTAGAAAAAGAGCTGCTTTCAAATGAAAAAGAGTTGGCTGAACATAATATGCTTGTGGATCTTGGGCGAAATGATTTAGGGAAAATCAGCAAATTCGGGACGGTTAACGTAGAAAAATATATGGAAATATTGCGTTTTTCTCATGTCATGCATATAGGCTCAACAGTCAGCGGTGAAATACTTGATAACAAAACGGGTCTTGATGCCATAAACGCCGTATTGCCGGCAGGTACGCTTTCGGGCGCGCCAAAAATACGAGCTATGCAAATAATAAATGAGCTTGAGCAAAACAAACGTGGAATTTACGGCGGCGCAATCGGATATTTGGATTTCACGGGCAATATGGACACCTGTATCGCTATCAGGATAGCTTATAAAAAGGACCGCAAAGTGTTTGTCAGAGCCGGAGCGGGGATCGTTGCGGATAGTGACCCTGAGGCTGAATATCAGGAATGTCTAAATAAAGCGAAAGTCGTAATAAACGCACTAAAATCATCAAACGGAGGCCTTTTTACATGATAATTTTAATTGATAATTACGACAGTTTCTCATATAATCTATATCAGCTTATCGGAGAAATAAAAACCGATGTCAAAGTTTTTCGGAACGATGAAATGAGCGTTGACAAAATAAGCGAGCTTTCGCCGGAGCGTATAGTAATTTCTCCCGGTCCCGGAAAACCGTCTGAAGCCGGAATTTGTGTGGATCTGATTAGAAATCTATATAAAAAAATACCTATTTTAGGAATCTGTCTTGGCCATCAAGCTATTTTTGAAGCTTTTGGCGGCACCGTTTCATACGCCGATAAGTTATTTCATGGTAAATCCTCAGAGGTAAATATTGATACACAAAATGACATTTTTAAAGGATTGCCGTCAAGAATACAAGCGGCTCGATATCATTCGTTAACTGGAAAAATAGAAACATTGCCTAGCGCTCTTAAAATAACCGCCCAAACAGACGATAAAGAGATCATGGCTGTAAGCCATAAGATTTATCCTGTTTACGGAGTGCAGTTCCATCCCGAATCAATACTCACGCCGCACGGAAAAGTTATTTTAGAGAATTTTTTAAACATAGTTGACATTTAAGGCAAAATTAATGAAGTTTGGCGAGAAATACACAAGTAATTAAGTGCGTAAAGCCGTTAAGCGTGAGTTGTGTGGTGTTGCCTTAATACTTTTTCGACCCTTTCTACCAAAGTTTTTGTGCTAAAAGGTTTTACGATCAAATAATCGGCGCCTGCGCTCAATATTTTGCTTTCAAGGCACGAGGAATCATAATTTGATATTACAATAACAATTGGCTTGCAGTTAAAATCATTTAATTCTTTTAGCAACGATATGGCATTCATTTCGGGCATTTTAGCTTCAATAATTAACACATCAGGGGGATAGTTTAGCGTCGAACTTAAAATAAGCTTTCCGCGGCTAGGTAATGTTATTGACTCCATGCCGTTCGCCCTAAAAGCATCCGCCCATGTGCGACCTTCCTCAAGATAGTCGTTGCCTATTAATATTTTTATTTTTTGTGTCATTTTAGTCACCTTAAAAGTTATTATGCTGATATAATACCATAAGATTTACAAAATTACAAGTATTTTAAAGTTGATTTTACTATTTTTTTGCTAATATTGTATTATTATGTCGAATATTGTCGATGATCAAGATATTGAAAAACGCTTTAATATAAAATATATTTTAAAAATAAAGATGATGTTTACTTAATTTAAACATCTGCGGCGGAGCCGATTCCGGTGTTTTATAATCGTTTAACTTTAAATTTTATAAATTTAAAGTTAAACGAGGATTGCGCTGCTTGCTAACAGCGCTCGAAACGCGTGCGTTATTATTCTTGATATTTTCTAAGTTAATTAACTATATCAGACATGGAATCCCCCGCCTAATAGGCGGGGGATATGAACTCAGTTATAGCATTTTAATGATTCTGTAATGTTAGTTTTTCTACCTGATTTGCAAGCTCATTATTTTCGCTGTCCCTGAAAAGCCTGCTTAAAGCACGGGTATTTTTTTCTGAGTCAAGCCCTTTGGAAAGCAGCAGCCTATACGATTCAGCCGCCATAAGCACACAGCCGTTTTTTTCGAAAACAGGGACGGCTTTTTTATGCTTTTCTAAAAGTAATTCTGTCACCGGCTTGTTTTTTTCCTTTTCGTATCCTTCAAAAAAAACGGAAGGAGCCATAATTTTCATAGCGTGCTTTTCTTTTTCAGGATCGGCTCCATAAACAGCGTCGGTGTTTATAATATCATTTAAATCCACTACTTCATTTAATATTGATATGGACTCTTCATAGAGCTTCTTAGCTTCCGATGCCAGAGGCTCCCTCATTTTTTCCGCCGTAACAAGAAGTATGCTAAGCAGTTCCTGATTCGTAACCCCGATTTTTATATGAGAAAGGATGGTATTGTAGGCTTTGATGTAATTCTCCTGCATAAGCTGGGCATATGCGACATAATAAGCGCAGATATAATCTTTTTCAGCCGTCAGGTCCACATCCTGGTTGTTTATAATATCAGCATAGGACATACTAGCGAAAAATTGTTCGGCTTTCATCCTGAAAAACGCTAGTCGATCCGATTCCGAAGCCTGCGATCCCGCAACGCTGATTCGACGGTTTTCCGGCGGAAACACCTCTATCGGGTCGGCGTTGTTGAACAATTTTTCGCGAGCACCTTTAGTATTAAGTATTTCTATAACAGCGCGCGCGACATTGGGGCGTCCGGGTACGGCGGCGGATTTAAGTATCATTTCCGCGTCCTTGAGCGAGTGGTCCTTGAGGGAATACAGAAGTAGCAAAAGAGGCCTTCCCTCAGGCGCCGGCAGACACTCCAAAGAGCGGTACGCGTAAAGGCAGGTTCTCCT
>JAISVH010000011.1 GCA_031271685.1 Eubacterium sp.
TCATAGTATAATTAGATAAAATTATGCAGTTTTAACTGCCGGAAGGAGAAAATTTATGTTGAAGAAAAATCACATATCTTTTGGGATTATAGCAGCGTTACTTGTTACAGCAGTTAACGTCTTTCCAACGCCTGTAGGTGCTGTCAGTGGCAGAACCTATGTTTCAAACGCATGGGGCTTGTATGATATGCGGTATTATTTAGACGACGAATTCATACTAACTCAAGATATTGATCTGAATGATTTAGCAGGGATGATAGACTGGGAACCAATCGCAATGAATGGGAGTATGCCTTTCACTGGCAGTATTGACGGAAACGGTCATACTATCAGGAATCTAAATTCAGCTTTGATTGAATACGCTAATAGCGCGACGTTTAAAAATATTATATTTGAGAACGCTAACATATCCGTGGATAGAGGTAGGGCGGGCGCACTGGCGGTTGACATGGACCAGGGTCTTGTTGAAAACTGTATGGTCATAAACAGTAATATTTCAGGAGAATATAATACCGGGGGTCTCATAGGATATGCCGGAAACATAGAAATGATCAATTGCAAAGCCTTAAATGTTAATGTTAAAAGCACAAGTGAATCTGTTGGCGGAATAGTAGGTAATTTGGAAAATGCTCAAGTTGAAAATTGCTCCGCTTTAGGGAACGGTGTGGTACAGGGAGAAGATTCTGTCGGGGGCTTATTTGGAACTGCCAGTTGGTCGTCAATATCGCGCAGCTATGCTACGGTTGATGTCGTTTCTACAGGAATAAATGGCAACTATGGCGAACTAACCGGGACAATGGATAACACAACGATCTCAAACCCATCCACGCTGTCAATATCAGGTTACGAAGAGGCATACGAACCGAATTTGTGGAATGACGATGATGAAATTCAATGGAATACAAACTGTTATGCTTATGCCCTGAATTTACAAAGACATCCCAATGGCACACAGTTTCCTCTGTTTTATTGGAGCGTTTATTTACAGCCGGGTGATTTGGCACAATATGGTAACTTATTAAGCAGCGTTGACGATGACGGCAATGTTGACCCGGACGGAATGACACTGACTAATCAATGTGAGTTAGATGCCCTGGCAATAAACGGAAATTTTACCGCTATAGGTAAATATGAGACCGCCCCTTCGGGTACATATAAAGTTGCTTTGGTTGTCGACCCTTATGTCGATTATCACTGGTATCGACAGAATCCTGACGGAACATGGTCGCACAAACCTGGAGGGACTGAAGTCGTCAACGTTGACAATTCGGATAATACAATCTATGACCCACAATATGCGGATAGGAACAACGAATCATGGGGGCTGAATTATTCTGTTTTTCTTGGATTTTTTGCTGTTGAACCTAAAGACGGCGGTATGTATGATACCTCAGCCGCTCCTTCTGAACGACGGACAATACCACAGCCTCGGATCGAAATAGATGAACAAAATCTATCCATACCTGTTGCAGAGATTGATTATATATACAAAGGCATGAGTATCGAAGAAGTGCATCAGCAAATTGGACTTCCTCAAGAAGTTGTGGGAAGCGGCATAATATCCGATTTATATTTGCTGGAAGACGGAAACAAATTACTGATTGTTTATGGGGCTTCGAGGGATAATGTTAAGAAAGCGGCTCTTATTGACCCGCAGGGGAATCGAAATTTTGTCATTGAATAACCATAGTCAAGTAAATGTGCGTGTCTCAAACAGAAAATCGGTAACAATTATAATTAAAGGCTGCTTAAAAGTATTTTTTGCTTTTAAGCAGCTTTTTATATCTATAGCAAAGAAAAAATCTTAAAATCGATAGAGACACTAAAATAACGGATATTATGTTGGGAGGTAACGATGGCTAATGAAGCTAATACTAAAAAGCTAAGACCCGCTATATCCCCCGAAGCCCGGGAAAATCAATTAGTGTCTTTAGCCGTAGACCTCGCTGAGAAGCAATTATCAGAAGGAACCGCTTCCTCTCAGGTCATCACACATTACTTAAAGTTAGGGTCTACGAAAGAGAAAATCGAAAAAGAGATACTAGAAAAGCAAAAAGAGCTGATAGAAGCAAAAACTCAGTCATTGCAGTCGGCACAAAAGATAGAAGAACTCTATATAAATGCGTTAGATGCCATGAGAAATTACAGCGGTCAAGGCGGCTCGGATGATTATTAGAACTTATAGAGAATTATCAAGATTAAAAACAATAGAAGAGCGGTTTAAATATTTAAAGCTTAATGGCGTGATAGGAGAAGAAACCTTCGGTTTTGATAGATTTATCAATCAGAAATTTTATAAATCGCAGGAATGGCTGTCCGCGCGTGACAATGTAATAATCAGAGACAATGGATGCGACCTTGGCGTTGATGGATATGATATTTGCGGAAAGATTATAATCCACCACATGAATCCTATTTTATTAGAAGATATTGAGATGCAAAGCGGATTTCTATTAAATCCGGACTATTTGATTTGCGCAACGTTGCCGACACATAATGCTATTCATTATGGAGATGGAAATTTGTTGGTCAGGATGCCAACCGAAAGAACTAAAGACGATACCTGTCCGTGGAGGCACAGATAAGGAGTGTTATGGAGAGTATTTTAACGTCAATTAAAAAAATGCTCGGCATTGAAGAGGATTATACTCACTTTGATGTCGATATTATTATGCATATAAATTCTGCGCTATCAATATTGACACAGCTTGGTGTTGGCTCCCAGGAAGGCTTTTCGATACACGACGAAACCGCCTTATGGGCAGACTTTGCATTAACAGACTCAAAGCTGGATTCTATCAAATCATATACGTATATGAAAGTAAAGCTGTTTTTTGATCCTCCGCAAAGTTCCGCTGTAATTGAATCAATAAATCGGTCGATATCAGAACTTGAGTGGAGAATACAGGTTGCGGCAGAATCAACAGTAAATAAAAGCAAAGGGGAAATTTTAAATGTATAACAATTGTTTGACGCACTTCGGTATTCCGGGAATGAAATGGGGAGTACGGCGCATTAAATCCCAGCTTTCAAGAGACGGCGGACATTCTAAAAAGGGTTCAGCAAAAGAAGATGCCCACAATGATCATAAGAAAGTTCGCGATTCAAAGAGCGTTAGGGGTATGAGTGATTCTGAACTGCGCGACCGTATTAATCGGCTGCAAATGGAGAGACAATACTCTTCGCTTACGAAACGTGAAACATCGGCCGGCGCAAAATTTATAAAAAATGTACTGGTTGGCGCCGCACAGCAAACGGTAAGTAAATATGTGTCCCGCTATATGACAAATGGGGCGGATGCTCTTATCAAAAAAGTAATGGGTAAGTAGGTTTAGTCTGATGGCAATGTCAAATACCGCCGTTCCTAAATATTATGGCCTTTTTCGGGAGGCTGTAATACGAGGCGAAATTCCGGTGTGCAAAGAAGTTTCCATGGAAATGGAGCGAATCGATGACCTGATCAATAATCCCGGAGTTTATTATGACGATCAAGCGGTCGAGGGATGGATAAATTATTGTGAGGCGGAGCTCACTTTAACAGACGGATCCGATTTATATTTGTTGGATAGTTTTAAACTGTGGGGGGAACAGATATTCGGTTGGTATTACTTTGTTGAGAGAAGTATTTACGAGCCTAATACTGATGGGCATGGAGGACGTTATGTAAAAAAGTCTATTAAAAAACGTCTGATTAACAAACAATATCTGATTGTTGGTCGAGGCGCGGCAAAAACAATGTATGGATCAACCATTCAGAGTTATTTCCTGAATGTCGATACTTCAACCACACAGCAGGTGACCGCCGCCCCGACTATGAAACAAGCCGATGAAATTGTAGGACCGATCAGGACTTCTATAACAAGAGCTCGAGGTCCGCTGTTTCGCTTTCTGACCGAAGGCTCGCTTCAAAACACAACGGGTTCTAAAGCAAAAAGAGTTAAGTTAGCGTCAACAAAGCAGGGTATACAAAATTTTCTTACCGGTTCGATTCTTGAAGTCAGGCCTATGAGTATTGCCAAACTACAGGGGAGACATGATAAGGTCGCCACGGTTGATGAATGGCTCTCCTGTGATATCCGGGAAGATGTAATCGGCGCAATTGAGCAAGGCGCAAACAAGGTAGTTGATTATATCATTGTCGCTATCAGCTCCGAAGGCACAGTCCGTAACGGAAGCGGCGATACAATCAAAATGGAGTTGTCTGATATTCTTAAAAAAGATTATATTAACCCGCACGTTTCAATTTGGTGGTACAAGCTCGATTCTCTTGAAGAGGTTTCAGATCCGGAGATGTGGCCGAAGGCCAACCCAAACATCGGAAAGACCGTATCCTACGAAACCTATCAGCTTGAGGTTGAGCGCGCCGAAAAAGCCCCGGCGGCAAGAAATGATATCCTGGCAAAACGCTTCGGGATCCCTATGGAGGGTTATACTTATTATTTTACATATGAGGAGACTCTTCCGCATAAGAAACGAGATTTTTGGAAGATGCCGTGCGCTTTGGGGGGCGATCTTTCACAGGGCGACGATTTTTGCGCATTTACCTTTCTTTTCCCGTTATCCAACGGTTGTTTCGGCGTTAAAACTAGAAACTATATTTCCTCATTAACCCTAATGAAATTGCCGGCGGCCATGCGAACCAAATACGACCAATTCATGGAAGAGGAGAGCTTGATCGTTCTCGAGGGTACCGTGCTGGACATGATTCAGGTTTATGAGGATTTAGACAATCACATAATCGAGCGCGGATATGATGTTATCTGTTTTGGGTTTGACCCGTATAACGCCAAAGAATTTGTCGAACGCTGGGAAGCTGAAAACGGGCCGTTTGGGATTGTAAAAGTTGTTCAGGGCGCAAAAACGGAATCCGTTCCTTTAGGCGAGTTAAAGAAACTCTCCGAGGAACGGATGCTTTTATTTGACGAGGAATTAATGACTTTTGCTATGGGCAATTGCATCACCTTAGAGGATACGAATGGGAACAGAAAATTGCTTAAAAAACGATATGAGCAGAAAATCGACGCTGTCGCGGCCATGATGGACGCTTATATAGCTTATAAGGCTAATAAGGATGCGTTTGAGTAAGAAATAGTCAATCTAAGGCGTAACGTGTATTGGCATAATTCGTGGCAAATTTTGGATACTCTTCGAGGTTGAGATGACCTTTACGTAGTATATTAACGGGTCTGGGACTACCTACGTTTGTTTCTTCAATCATTCTTGTTGTAATCCTATATGCGTTATGGGCATATTTTTGGCCATTTGTTGTCTCTATATTTCCACTAGCCGCATCCTTGCCAGTAAATCTCAATATTCCAATAGAATCCTCTCTAGGGTTTTCTACAAAACAGATATATTCCAAAACGTTGTCTCTAGTGGAAACTAGATATTTTGCATCCCAATCAAATATCTCTATGCAATGATCTCTGTTTTTCTTGTAAGTTTTGCCAGAAAAAGTATACTGCTTTGTTTTCTTGTCATATTGAATATTACCTATCCCAATTAGTTTAAGATTATTCTCAATATCATGCATTTCCTCAACCCATTGACCTTTATATTTGCGCAACTCATCAAAAAATAAATCAGCAAAATAATAAAGAATTGATAATAAAGCAAAAGAAAAAATCATTGCTAACCCATATGCTACTATTTGTGATGAAAAAGCAGATAAACATACACCGGTTGTGATGGGAGGTAACACGGCTGCTCCCACGGCGGTAATAAGATTCTTTTTCATACTGCACCTCAACTCGCATTAATATATTTACTGAATATTTTTTATGAACGTTTTTGCAGACTTGTCCGCTTCATCAATTATTATTTTATCACTTCTACAGTGTGAAATTTGTCGAATATTGTCGAAACAAAATGATAATTATGCAATTTATATAAAAACGATTAAAATCCATATATTAATATGTTGCTTATTCTATGTTTAAAGGAGATATTTCAAAATGAATATGTCATTTGGTTCCAAGCTAAAACATGCCTGGAATATTTTTTTTAATAAAGACCCGACTCAATATTATAGCGAAGCCGGAGCCGGATATTCTTACAGACCGGACAGGCCGAGACTTACACGCGGTAATGAGCGGTCTATTGTGACGTCGGTGTATAACCGTATCGCATTAGACGCGGCGGCTATCAACATTCAGCACGTCAGATTGGATGAAAACAACCGTTTTCTATCAGTTATCGAATCAGGATTGAATAATTGTCTCACCGTCTCCGCCAATATTGACCAAACCGGGCGCTCTTTTGTTCAGGACATAGTAATGTCAATGTTAGACGAAGGGAGCGTGGCAATCGTTCCGGTAGATACAACGTTTGATCCTGACATTACAGGTTCATATGATATCCATTCCATGAGAACGGGAAAGATTTTGGAATGGCGCCCAAAACACGTTGTGGTTAGGGTTTACAACGAACAAACAGGATTAAAAGAGGATATTATAACGCCGAAGAACAATGTGGCAATTATTGAAAATCCTCTTTACGCGGTGATAAACGAACCGAATTCTACTATGCAGCGCCTTATCAGAAAGATAAACCTTTTGGATGCCGTAGACGAGCAAATCGGTTCCGGGAAATTGGATCTGATTATCCAATTGCCATATGTTGTCAAGACGGAAGCAAGACGCCAACAGGCCGAAATCCGGCGCAAAGACATAGAACAGCAATTGGCCGGGTCTAAGTACGGCATCGCATATACGGACAGTGCAGAACGAATCACTCAGTTGAATCGAGCAGTCGAAAATAATCTAATGTCTCAGATTGAGTATCTGACGAGTATGCTGTACAGCCAGTTAGGAATCACTCAGAGTATATTAGACGGAACAGCTGACGAAAAAACGATGCTTAATTATTACGACCGATCAATTGAACCCATGCTTTCGGCAATTGCTGACGAAATGAAACGTAAATTTCTGACCAAAACAGCTAGGTCGCAATTACAGGCGATTTCGTTTTTCAGAGACCCGTTTAAACTGGTTCCGGTTAACGAGCTTTCCGAATTTGCCGACAAATTCACTCGTAATGAGATACTGACGTCAAACGAAATGCGGCAGATTATTGGAATGAAACCGTCTGACGATCCGAAAGCGGACGAGCTTAGAAATAAAAACCTAAATCAATCAAAAGAAGAAATTAATCAGAAGGAGGATAACAACAATGAATAAGATACCGTACGATTTTGCCGGTTGGGCAACCCGTAACAATCTTAAATGCTCAGACGGCAGAACAGTTCGGAAAGACGCGTTCAAACATAATCATGGAATGACCGTGCCTTTAGTATGGAACCACCAGCACGACGATTCGTTTAACGTTCTTGGACACGCCTTGCTGGAAAACCGCGACGAAGGAGTTTATGCCTATTGCACGCTTAATGAAACAGAAGCCGGGAGAAACGCAAAGCTCCTTATTGAGCACGGCGACGTGTCAGCGCTATCCATTTATGCTAATCAGCTGAAACAGCGAGGCGGTGATGTATTACATGGCGCAATTCGTGAAATAAGTCTTGTCTTGGCAGGAGCAAACCCGGGGGCGTTTATTGACGATGTTATTCGGCACGGAGCGGTTTACGATGAGGAGGCTTATATTTACACCGGCGAGTATATAATTTTATCACATTCCGACAAGCAGGCAAAAGAGAAGAATGAAGAGGAAAAAGATGGAAAGGAATCCGAAGACGAAGAAACAATCTCCGAAATATTTGACACTTTAAGTGAAAAACAGAAAAAGGTGGTCTGCGCCATGGTCGGGCAGGCCTTAGAAAAGCGTGAAACCGACGAAGATGACGTAGGCAACCAAAATAAAGATTCCAAAGGAGAAACCGAATCGATGAAACACAACATATTTGACAGGGAAGACGCTCAGGAAGATGTTTTAAGCCACGCTGACACGAAAGCAATTTTTGCCGACGTTAAGCGTTACGGAAGCCTGCGCGACAGCGTTCTCGCCCATGGTATTGAGAATATTGACTATTTGTTCCCCGATGCGAAAACCGTTACAAACGACCCTCAATTTATTACGCGGGATATGAACTGGGTTAAGAAAGTAATGAGCGCCACGCATCACACTCCTTTCTCCCGTATCAAATCTGTTTTAGCGGATATTACCGAAGACGATGCCCGCGCAAAAGGATACATTAAGGGCAACGCAAAAAAAGACGAGGTGTTCTCTCTGCTTAAGAGGACTACTTCTCCTACAACGGTTTACAAGAAGCAGAAGCTTGACCGTGACGACGTAGTTGACATCGTTGACTTTAATGTTGTAGCCGGGCTTAAGTCCGAAATGCGCATGATGCTTGACGAAGAACTGGCACGCGCCATCCTTATCGGCGACGGACGTATCTCTTCCAGCGACGATAAAATTAACGAGCAAAACATACGTCCTATCTGGAAGGACGACGATTTGTATACTATAAAGACTCGTGTTGAAATCACTAATGGCGAACCAAGAGCTAAAGCGTTTATTAGGGCGGCTATTAAGGCGCGCAAAAACTATAAGGGCTCCGGCGAACCTATCTTGTATACCAGTGAGGACATACTTACCGATTGTCTGTTGCTGGAAGATTCGACTGGTCGTGAGCTTTATGATTCGGTGACTAAGTTGGCGACCAAACTTCGCGTTAAAGAGATTGTTACTGTTCCGGTTATGGAAAACCAAACCAGAACCGATACCGGCGGCAACACCTTAGAGCTTCTTGGTTTGATCGTAAATCTAACCGATTATAATGTCGGAGCAGATAAAGGCGGCGCTGTAAACATGTTTGATGATTTTGACATCGACTATAATGCTCAAAAGTTCCTGATAGAAACTCGCTGCTCCGGAGCCTTGATCAAGCCCTATTCGGCTATTGCCTTAGAGATAGAGGCGGCGGCAGGTTAACAACGAAAGTGGGGGTAACTTCAAAATGGCAAAGTTTTACGGTGAAGTAGGATATGCCGAAACGGTGGAAACTGATCCCGGTGTTTGGCAGGAAACTATTATCAAGCGCACATATTCCGGCGATGTTATCAGAAACGTCGGTAAAGTTCGGGATGGAGAAAATCTCAACGACAACGTTGTTATTGATAACAAATTAAGCATCATTGCCGATCCGTTTGCCTATGAAAAATTCCTTTCTATGCGGTACATTGCTTGGATGGGAGTCTTGTGGAAAATTACTTCTGTAGAGGTACAGAGACCCCGCCTTATTTTAACAATAGGGGGAGTGTATAATGAGCAGCAAACGGATAGAGCTACATAATGTTTTGGTTGAGATTCTAGGATATCCACATGTATATTTTCAACCCCCAAACACGGTTAATATGCAATATCCATGTATAGTGTACGCACGCAACGCCATAGAAACCAAACACGCAAATGATTTGCCGTATAACAACCGAACAAGCTATTCGGTAACCGTAATTGACAGCAATCCCGACAGCGATTTTCCAATAAAGATAAGCAATCTGCCGTTATGTAAATTTGAAAGACATTATACAGCGGATAATTTAAATCACGATGTTTTTAACATCTATTATTAATGAGGAGGAATCATTATGCCAGGAAGAATTATATGGGACGACGTTGGGGAGAAACTTTATGAAACCGGAGTGCGCCAAGGGGTTCTTTATGTTAGAGACGGAACGGGCGCTTATCCGAAAGGAGTGCCATGGAACGGTTTGTCAGCTGTTTCGGAAAGTCCTACTGGTGCCGAAGCAACAGCTATTTATGCAGACGATGTTAAATACCTAAGCCTTATGTCGGCTGAAGAATATGGGTGCACGATAGAAGCCTATACTTACCCGGATGAATTTGCCGCTTGCGACGGATCCGGCGAACTTGTCGAAGGCGTTCTCGTCGGCCAACAGCCAAGAAAAACGTTTGGGTTCTGTTTTCGCACAAACATTGGTAACGATGTCGAACTGAACGAATATGGTTATAAGCTCCACATAGTTTACGGGGCTTTAGCTTCTCCGTCAGAGAAAGCTTATGCCACAATAAACGATTCGCCGGAAGCTATAACTTTCTCATGGGAAGTTACAACCACGCCGGTTGCGGTCCCGGGCTTCCGCCCAACGGCATCAATAACGATCGATTCTACCAAAGCAGATGCGGCGAAACTGGTAGCGCTTGAAGACATCCTTTACGGAAGCGAAGACGCAGACCCCCGTCTTCCGTTGCCAGCCGAAATCCAAACGCTTATGGCTGCCGCATAAATTAGTTTTTAAATTTGAAAGGGTATTATCATGCTTAAGAAAACCATTACATACGAAGACTTTAACGGAGTGAAAAGAACTGAAGACTTTTTCTTCAATTTAAATAAGGCGGAATTGCTGGAACTTCAATTCGGAGAAAGCGGCGGACTCTCAAACATTCTTGAACGTATTGTAGCTGAAAATGACAGCCAAAAAATGATGGAAATGTTTAAAAAAGTTATAACTATGAGTTATGGTCAAAAGTCTGATGATGGAAAACGATTCATTAAAAATCAGCAGGTTCTCGAATATTTTACAAGCACCAATGCGTTTAGCGATTTGTTTATGGAAATCGCAACTGATGCGGATAAAGCGGCAGAATTTATAAAGGCAATATTACCGGCAGACATTTCTCAGGCTAGTTAAAATACCGGATGGAGAGGAGACGAAGAGTATGTTGCAGGTATTAATTCCGGCACACGATGTTTTTGATAACGAGCGACAGGAATTCCTTACTGTAAAACCTGAATCATTTCAGATAGAACATTCTCTAGTCTCCGTCTCTAAGTGGGAATCAAAATGGAAAAAACCTTTTTTGAGCAAATACGACAAAACAGACGAGGAAACAGTTGATTATATTCGGTGTATGACTATCACCCAGAATGTTGACACATCCGTCTATAAAAGGATCTCGACTGAAATGTTTTCAAAGATTACAGATTATATAAATGATTCAATGACCGCCACATGGTTTAATGACAAGCAAGATTCCCGCAGGAATCGCGAAATTATAACCGCTGAGATAATTTACTATTGGATGATTGCTCTAAACATTCCGTGGGAATGCCAAAAGTGGCATCTAAATAGGTTGCTCACCTTGATAAGAGTTTGCAATATTAAAAATCAGCCTCCGAAAAAAAGAGGGCGAAAAAGCGCTTTAGCTGAAAGACAAGCCATTAATAAGGCAAGGCGCCAACAATATAACACGAAAGGATAGTTTTATCATGGAAACTGAAGTTCTTCCAGTAGTAAATCCTGGAGATGAAATACCTGAAACCGCACAACAAGAATTTTCAGGAGGTAAAGAAAATGACGCCAAAGACTCGTAGAAAAACGATTTTAGCGGCTTACGAAAAGACTTCCCCAAATGGAAGATTTCCGAGAAGCGGAAGAAAAATAAGGCGTATAACAGTGCATCACATGGCAGGAAATCTCTCAATTGAGGCTTGCCTTGCGATGCCGAAAATTCAAAAGCAAGACAACGTTAATGGTATGTCGGTTAACTATGCCATTGGAAGCGACGGGCGTGTCGGCCTTGGTTTAGCCGAAACGAACGAAGCTTGGACTTCCTCGTCTCGAGTTAATGATGGCGAGGCAATAACGTTTGAAATAGCAAACTGCGGCGGAGCCCCAAATTGGACGGTCAGCGATAAGGCTATGGCTTCGTTTGTTGACGCGGCGGTCGATATTTGCAAATTTTATGGTTATAAGCAAATTCTTTACAAAGAAAAACCGTCCGATATAACGCCTAACGCTGTTGAAGATTGGATAAAAACATGGTCTACTGGCAACGAAATGATACTAACGCTTCATAACTGGTTTGCGGCCACAGCTTGTCCCGGTCCGTTTTTACAGTCGAAAATACCAACGCTTGTTAAGAGCATTAACGACAGGCTGAAAGCAGATTCTGAAGATAAAGCAAACAATGAGACTGGCTCATTTGAACCTTACGAGGTCGTAGTAACAACCGCCTTAAACGTTCGTAAGAGACCTGGAGTATTGGCAGACAATCCTCCTGTCGTAACACTTCAAAAGAGCGGTGTTAGGTATACGATAGTCGAAATAGTCTCCGGGCCTGACCAAAGCGGCAGTTTAACCGATTGGGGAAAGCTTAAATCGGGAGCCGGATACGTTTGCCTAAATTATACTAAGCGGGTATAAGGAATTAATCAAAATGGCGGCAATTATCAGACACAGAGGAAATTTCAAAAACATTAAAAGATTTCTAACCGAAGCTAAAAAGCTTCGGTTTAATAATATCCTTGAACGATTTGGAGCGGAGGGCGTAAATGCTTTGGCTATGGCAACCCGGGTTGATTCCGGGGTTACAGCTGACTCATGGGGATATTATGTTGAATATCACAAAGGAGCTTTTTCCCTGGTTTGGACAAATTCAAATGCCCCCGGAGGAATTCCTGTAGCGATTCTTATACAATATGGTCACGGAACTCGCAACGGGGGCTATGTTAAGGGCGTTGATTATATTAATCCCGCTATCGCGCCGATATTTGACAGGTTATCAAACGAATTATGGTTGGAGGTAACTAAGCTATGAGTAAATCGGTCGACGAAAGGATTGTTGATTTACAATTTAATAACAAGCAGTTCGAATCGAACGTTGCCGACACCATCAAATCTCTGCAAAATTTGGAAAAAGGGCTAAAACTAGACGGGGCTACAAAAGGCCTCGAAGACATTAACAAAGCGAGCAAAAACTTTTCGATTGCCGGAATTGCGGATGGTGTCGACCATATGGCCAGTAAATTTACGGCTATGTCTCTCGTAGCGATTACCGCAATTCAAAATGTGGTTAACAAGTGTATAGACGCGGGCGTTCAAATTGCGAAGTCTTTAACTCTAGATCCTATTATGGATGGCTTTAGAGAATATGAGACTAAAATGGGAGCAATCACAACCATCCTTACCAACACGGCAGATAAGGGAACTACTCTGTCTGACGTAACGGCATCTCTCAACGAATTAAATGAGTATGCCGACAAAACCGTCTATAACTTTGGTCAAATGACCAATAGTATTGGGCGGTTTACGGCTAATGGCGTAGCGTTAGACGATTCGGTAAAAGCGATTAAAGGTTTAGCGAATATTGCCGCTGGCGCCGGATCTAACACCATGCAGATGAATTCGGCAATGATCCAGCTATCACAGTCAATCTCCAACAACCGACTGATGCTTCAGGACTGGAACTCGGTTGTAAATGCGGGTATGGGCGGGCCAGTTCTTCAAAACATGCTTATGGAAGCGGCGGTAGCGGCCGGCGAGATGGATGCCAGCCTAATGAATGCCGTAAAGAATGGCGAAGTTGGATTTAGGCGATTGCTGGACATGGGTTCTACTGGCTTTGGCATTCAGTTTTCCAGAGAAACAATGCTTGCGGCGTTTACTCAAGCCGCTGAGGATGAGACACTGATAAAGGCCGCGACACAGGTCAAAACCGCTTCACAACTTATGGAAACCATGGCTGAATCGGTGGGTTCAAGTTGGGCGACTACATGGGAACTTGTTTTTGGGCATAGAGATCAAGCTATAAAATTATTTACTTCAATAAACGACAGCTTTGGAGTTATGATCCAGTCATCAAATGACGCCCGTAATGAAGCTCTCAGTTTTTGGAATACATATGGCGGGCGAGACGCGATGATAGAAGCGCTTGCCAATGCGTTTAAAGCTTTGATGAGTATCATAAAGCCAATCGGAGATGCCTTTAAGGAGATATTTCCGCCGCTTACCGGGCAGCGCTTGGCAGCGTTTTCAAAAAATCTGAGGGATATTACCCGACAGTTTAAAGTTAGTGACGATATGTCCGATAAGCTGAAGCGGACATTTAAAGGATTATTTGCTTTAGTTGACATCGGGATAAAGATATTTGGCGGATTTGTAAAGGTCGCGGTCGGTATCCTAAAAGTCTTAGCTCCCGTCGGCAGTGGCTTATTGGGTTTCGCTGCGGGTATCGGGGATTTTATAGTAGCGATACGAGATGCGGTGTCGGCAGGAGATATTTTTAATACAGTATTCGGCGGGATTAGAACGTTTCTGGACAAAGTAGCAGATGGAATCGGAAAGGCAATAGGCAAAATATCCGATTACTTCAGCCAATTCGGCGTAATTGATTTGGGACCTCTGCGTATATTCTCAAAAGAAGTTAAAGTACAGTTTCGTCCGTTTACTTTTATAGCGGAAGTAATGTCAAAAGCTTTTGAAGCCATAAAAAAAGTATTTGAAAAAGTAATCCCATATTTCGTAAAGTTTGGAACCGCTATTGGGAAAGCATTCGCTAAAATCGGCGAAGTTGTTAAAGCGGCTGCCAATTATTTAGGATTTGATAGTATTGGCGAGCTTGTTATGTCAATTCTGAAAGGCGGCTTGTTAGTCGGTCTTATGGGATTAATCGATAGAATCAAAAGCATCGTCGACAGCGCCGGCGGATTTTTAAGCGGTATTACCGGAATTTTAGACGGCGTACGCGGCTCTCTCGAAGCATTTCAATCATCATTAAAAGCAAAAGCGCTAATGAGCATTGCAATAGCTATCGGAATTTTGGCGGGAGCTTTATGGGTTCTTGCAACTATTCCCGGAAGAGATCTGATGACTGCTCTTGGCGGAATTACAGTATTATTTGGCGAACTGTCGGGCGTAATGCTCTTGATGAGCCATAATATAGGTTCAATCAAAATGGGAGGGATCGCCCTTCAAATGATAGCGATATCCGGAGCAATACTTATTCTCTCTTTTGCCATGAAGAACATTGCCGATATTGGATGGGAAAATATAGCAAAAGGAACTCTGGCTATCGGCGCTATGATGACAATGCTGGTAGTTGCCGCAAAAATATTGGGCTCAAATACCGAAACTGTAATAAAAGGCAGCTTCGGGATGTTAATGTTTTCCACCTCTATACTTATTTTATCTCAATCTCTCATGTTGCTAAGCGGTTTAAGCTGGGGAGAATTAGCGGGTGGTTTGGCAGGTATCGGCGGATTAATCTTGGAACTGGCTGTCTTTATGAATCTCATGGGAGACGGCTCAGGTATACTTAAAACCGGCGCCGCAATGATTCTTCTCGGAGCCGGTATATTAGTCCTCGCTCAAGCTGTGAAAAGCATGAGCGGGATGTCATGGGAAGAACTCGGAAAAGGTCTAACGGGTCTTGCCGGGTCGTTGCTTATTATAGCGGGCGTTAGTAAGCTTGTAAAGCCTTCTCAGATATTAGCCCTTGGCGCCGCTATGGTGGGTATAAGCGCTGGGTTAGTTGTTATATCCTTAGCGCTTAGTATTATGGGCGGTATGGAATGGGAGGCAATTGGCAAGGGTTTAGTTGCTATCGGCGGATCGCTGCTAATGATTGTAGCCGTTGCAAAGCTCGTTAATCCCGTGCAACTATTGGCAATGGCGGTTGCGTTAACAATTGTCAGCGTTGCCCTCAATCTCATAGGAATTGCTCTTAAAATTATGGGCAGTATGTCGTGGGAACAATTAGCCATTGGACTCATAGCCATGGCGGGTGCTCTTATTATATTAGCCGGCGCTATGTATCTTATGACCGGCGGATTAGTCGGAGTGGCGGCAATGCTTGTTATGGCAGCCGCTATGATGATCCTCGTGCCGGCGCTAGTATTGCTTGGATCTATGGACTTAGCAAATGTAGGAATAATGCTATTAGCTCTGGTTGGCGTTTTTGTTATATTTGCCGCCGCCGCAATATTATTAACTCCGGTTATTCCTCTCATGTTGCTATTAGCGGCGGCTTTAGCGCTTCTCGGAGGCGGAATGCTAGCGCTTGGCAGCGGCATGGCATTATTGTCCGGGGCAATGATAGTTTTTGCCGGTGCGGGAGCTGCGGGTATTGCGGTTTTAGTTGAGGTTGTCACCAGCATGATAAAGTTAATACCAATGGCTGTTGATAACATTGGAAAAGGTCTTGTGTTGCTTCTATATAGAATCTCAGAGGCAATTCCGCAAATAGTTTCTATATTCCGCGAGATATTTAAGGGACTCTTGGAATTATTCGATGAGATGCTGCCTCCTACAGTTGAGGCGTTTTACAGTTTTCTTGAGCAAATGTCACAAACTCTTCTCGACCATGTGCCCCAAATGGTTGATAACGGAATGAAACTCCTTGTCGGCGTCCTAAAGGGAATTGCTGATAACATAGACCAAGTAACTCAGCTATCTCTAAAAGTGGTTGAGGAATACTTAAAAGGATTGACTGCCGGAATGCCGGGAGTTGCAAAAGAAGGCGCAAATCTAATTATCGCTTTTTTGAAAGCTATGGGCGAAGAAGTACCAAGGGTCATTGACGCTGCAACCCAG
>JAISVH010000020.1 GCA_031271685.1 Eubacterium sp.
GAGCGTCACGAAGCCTTATCATAAAACGTCACCATCGTTCCGTGTTTTATCCTCCGGATTTTTATAAGAAGACGCCGCCTTAAAATAGCAGCAAGGCGATGCCAGTGCGTTGGTTATCAGCGCGCTTCCCTCCATTTGACAATAACCATCTCTTTGATTGTTGCAATTTTCATTGCATATAATAAGGTTCATATTGCCTCCTCCCCTATAATATTGCATAGCAAATCATAGTTATTATTCCCGCACTGAACACTAAAAAACTACTACATGCCTTTTTGCCCGCTGTTTGGCACAGTAGTAATATAGCAAATTGCGTAAAGATGTAATTCACTTACATGTTTACGCCCGCCGCTAAAAGCGGCGTTATTTTTTTAATTATTGTTGATTAACTATAATTTTAAAAATAAAACATGACTGTAGTATATTCAGAAAGATTTTTTTTATGTGATAATATTCTTAGAAAAAACAGGCAAAATATTTTTAGTGCAATGCCGCACAGCTCTGGCGTGCAAAGCACTCAGCCAGATTTTTCGTCAAACTTGACAATTTTACCGCGAATATCCGTTAATATTCAAGGCAAAATTAACTAAGTTTGGCAAAAAATACGCAATTGATTTGCGTGTCAAGACATTAAGCGTGAGTTGTGCGGTGTTGCCCTTAGTATTATTGGAGGTAAATCATATGAAAAGATTTATAAAATGGCTTCTGCCGGCAATTATTGTCGGCTCTGGCTTTGTCGCTGTCAAATCCGCACCCGAAACGATAGAAAGCTTTTTGCCGACCGTAAAAACTATCAATCCGTCAAAGTCTGAGTATTCCAAATCAATAAACGGCACAGGCATTATTACCTATAACGAAACATCTGATCGTTGGTTCGCTAATATTATTGTAAACGAAGCGGACATTAGTTTTGTTAAACCCGGACAGACGGCAAGGCTTTCGGGTGCCGCATTTGAACCCGGAGTCTATACCGGCAAAGTAATTGATATGTCAAAAACAGCGCGTCAGCTTAGCAACGGGATTAGCGTTGAAACAGTAGTTGACGTTACGCTTGAGGTCAACCCTGTTGGCAAGTCAAACCCCGAAGTCTCTCCATTAAGGGCCGGATACACTGTAAAGGCGCGAATCTCCGCCGGCAAGGCTCGTGAAATCCTTACAGTACCTTACGAAGTTATCTTACAGGACGACGTCAGCGAATTCGTATACCTGCTTAAAAACCGAAAGGCGGTCCGTCAAAATATTATTACAGGCGAAGACATGGAAAATGGCGCTGAACTTATACACGGTCTTTCCCCAAATGACGAAATTATTATATCCCCCGAAAATATAAGTGAAAACATGCTTGTCAAGAAAGAGGTGACAACTCAGTGATATTTAAAATTATTTCTCGGGCTAAGGGTGGCGGAGCCCGTTTTTTCCTTACAATAACCGGTATTGCTATAGGAGTTTTTTCAGTGGTTTTGATATCGTCGATCAGCTCTTCCGGCATATTCGAAATTTCTAAAACCCTTGACCGAATGGGGATAAATTCGGTGCTTGTTCAATCCCCGAGATACGCCTATACCCCTTTTGTAGACGAAGACATAGCAGTCATAAAAAGACTTGACGCAATAGATCCAAGCGCTTCCGGCATAATAAAAAACGCTACCCCTTTAATGGCCGAAACTGCCGAAGCTTCTTTACTGGGCAAAAAAATCGACTGCTTTGCATGGGGGATTAACGAAGATGCGCGCGATATAATTTCGCTTGAGGCAAAACACGGCCGTTTGATAAATCGCGGAGATAATGCCGTCACTGCGATGGTTTGCGTTATCGATGAAGACATTGCACTCACCGCATACGAGCGAGGTAATATTGTCGGAAAATCTATAAAGCTGCTAATAGGCGGCGCTTATTACGATTTCGAAATAATCGGCATCGCAAAATCAGGGATAAGCCCCCTGCAATCGTCTTTTTCCGGTTTTTTTCCTAAATTCGTTTATCTCCCCATCACCACTACACAAGTCTTGACCGGCAGAAGAGGTTACGACAAAATCGCCGTACTAATCAACGAAAATTCTGAAAATTTAGGGTTTTCCGATTATCCTATAGCTGAAAAAATTGAAAAAAAAATGGCTCTTATAAAAGGCGAAGGCAAAGTTACCGCCTCCAGCCTATTGGGCCAAAAAAATCAGCTTGAAAATATAATAACTGTAATAACCGTCGTGCTAACGATAATAGCCGGAATATCACTGTTGGTGTCAGGTCTCAGCGTAATGACAGTAATGATAACTTCTGTAAATGAACGCAAACGAGAAATAGGGATAAAAAAAGCAATTGGAGCAAAAAGCATTGACATCTGTTTTGAATTTCTGTCCGAGGCTATGTTGCTATCCTTCACCGGCGGAATAATCGGTGCGGCCGCTTCACTTTTAGTGGTATTTATAGGCTGTCAATTGGTGGGCATCACATTTATATTAAATCTTCCCGCGGTTTTTTGGGCACTATGTGTCTCACTGTTTTTTGGAGCGGTTTTTGGGGTCTATCCCGCTGGAAAAGCCGCCGGCATGAAACCGGTCGAAGCCCTTAGAGAGACATAAGCGCAATAAAATATAGCAAAAAAATGTTTATATTTATTAACCATTTAAAAAATAACTTCATCTTATTTATTTTTTATAGTTAATTATAACGCCGCGCAAAGCGAGATGCGCAGCCATCGGCGGCGAGCGTTTTTGTGGAATTAATTTTCATAAAAACGCAACTTGCTATAATTTACTATATAACCGCGTTTATGTCCGCCATCTCTTAGGCAACGGGTGATTTTCAATCCTCCGTCGCAGATGTTTGAACATTTAAGGCAATACGCACACAGGATCTGGCGTGCAAAGCACGCCAGATCCTGTGTGCGTATTGCCTTAAATATAACTTGCGTTATTAACGCCTATAACGCCGCCTACCGCGCCACAAATGACCGCAATGATCATGCGGCCGAAAAGCGACGAGCCGTCGCCCCCCCCGCTTATCACCATAATCGTCGCAACAGGCAAAAACAATAATAAAGCCGCTTTAATTCCGCTGAATATTCCAGCTCGGCGGATAAACTTCCCCGCAAAAATCCCACTCACCAGACAACCCACGCCAAAAGCCAGTTGTCCAAATGTTTCGGCGGTCTCAACCGGCAACTGCATAAGCCACATGACAAGCGAAGTTAGCAACAAAGCTATCATACAGCAAAGCGCGCCCATTATTACCGATAATATATAAATTTTTAGGTTTTTTTTATTTTTATTCCCGGACAAAATATCACCCCATATAAATCTATGCGGTGATATTTACACTTATTCTCAAATTCGGACAATCTATTCGTCTTCCTTTTCGGGTTCGGCTGCTATTTCGGCTTTCGCTTCAACGGCAACGCCCTCTGCTTTAGTTTCTGCAGGCTCATTATCAATATCCGAAACATTGGTTTTTTGCTTTTCAGCAACTATCTGCGCTTCCTGTTCGCTCTCGAAAAGCTCAGAATCCCCCTGCTCTCTCGTGTCGTCTGAATAAATAAGCTCTTCCGAAGGTTTATCCCCTTCCATATCTCCCTCTTCGCCATCGGCGGGTTCTTCTTTAACAAGCAGCGCTTTTATGGAAAGGCTTATGCGATTTTTCTCCTCGTCGATTTCAGTAATTTTACATTCAACCGTTTGCCCGACTGACAGCTCCTTCGCAACGTTAGTCACCCTGTCTAAAGAAATCTGCGAGATATGGATAAGCCCGTCCACTCCGGGAATGATTTGCGCAAATGCACCAAAAGGAGTTATGCTGACCACTTGCGCGTTTATAATATCACCCAGATTAAACTCATTTAAAAATTTTGTCCACGGGTTATCGTTCGGATCTTTGGCTCCAAGCGAAACCCTCCTTTTATTTGAGTCAAAGCCTTTTACATAAACGTCCAGCTTATCACCTACGGAGACCATTTCTTTCGGATGCTTGATTCTGTTCCATGTTAACTCTGAAAGATGAACCATTCCGTCTATTCCGCCAAGATCGACGAATACTCCATAACTTTCCATTGACTTAACTTCACCGGTATAGCGTTGGCCGACTTCTATCTGATTCCAAAACGCTTCTCGTTTGGCGTCGCTTTCTTCCTTTGCGGCCGCTCTTATCGAGCCTACAATACGATTTCTCTCAACATTTACTTCAATTATTTTAAATTTGACTGTTTGCCTCTGAAGATCTTCAAGCTTACCGGTTTTAGGAACGCCGGTCTGCGAAGCAGGCACAAACACCCTGGCTCCCTTATAGGTTATGATTACCCCGCCTTTAACTGTCGATGTAACGACTCCGCTTAGCGTCTCGCCGCTGTCAAACGCTTTCGCGACATTTTCGATCCCAAGCGCCGCGTCAACTTTTTTCTTCGAAAGATAAACCACGCCCTCGGCATCGTTTATCGATGTAACTATACAGTCGATTTCATCCCCGATTTTAACAACTTCTTCCGGAGTAAGATTCGGATCACTGCTGAGCTCGTCAGCCGGTATGTAACCCGAATGTTTGGTCCCTACGTCTACAACGGCTTCTGTTTTGTTGACAGCCACAACATAAGCTTTCACCCTGTTCCCTATATATACTCTTTTAAAGGTCCTGTCGACCTCCGCCATAAAGTCAATTTCAGCCGCGTGTTTGGTTTCTTCCTCCGCGCTGTTTTTTAATTCTTCGCTCATAAAACTATGAACCTCCTTAATTATCTCCACAGGGGTCGAAGCTCCCGCGGTAATGCCTATTTTAACGCCCGTTTTACCGGACAACAGCATATAAATACTTTGCTTTGATATTTCTTTTTTGTTCTCTATAAAAATCGTGTGGGTTTTTATCTTACATATATCGGCAAGCTTTTTTGAGTTGCTACTTTGCCGTCCGCCAATTACAATCATTAAATCACATTTTTCAGAAAGTTTTTCTGCTTCTTGCTGTCTTTTTATGGTCGCATTACATATTGTATCAAATATTTCGCATTTTGTATAGTGCTTTTTGATAATTTTCTTACATTCTTTCCATTTTGTCAAATCAAACGTGCTTTGAGCCATAAATATTAGTGCATTTTGACGAAACAAAACTTCAGAATTTAACAGCTCTTGTAATTTTAAGTCGGATTCCACTACATAGATCATGCTCTCGTTCGGGAATTTATGACCTAATAGCGCCATAATTTCCGGATGATTTATATCTCCCGCAATTATAACGTCTTTACCAAGCGCGGTTTGCCCATAAATCAGTTTGTGCAACTTTTTTACGTGGGGACAAGTGGCGTCAATATATTTTATTCCGGCCGACTCAATTTTTTCATAAGCGCTTTGCGAAATCCCGTGGCTTCGTATAATAAGCGTTTTTTCCGAAGAGCAATCCGCTATGTTATCAATAGCGAAAACTCCGCGCTTTTCAAGGTCAAGTTTAACGTCGTCGTTATGGATAAGTTGGCCAAAAGTTCGCGTTTCTCCTTGCCGCGCGGCTTTCTTTGCTATTTTTACCGCCCTTTTTACGCCATAGCACATACCGGCGGTTTCAGCAATTATTATTTCCGTTTTTCTACGCACTATTTATTATCCGCCAATTTATTTCCGGCCAATATTTCTCTCTGAAGGTTTTTAATTTCGTTTATAATACGCTCTGAAAAGCTTTTTATCTCACTTTTTCTCAGTTCGTCATTGCCAAATCTCTCATAATCCATTTTTATAGGTCTGCCTAAAGCAAAATCGATCCTTCTTTTATTCCCGCCTTGCCCATAAACAATACAGACCGGAATAACCGGCGCGTTTGCCGTCCCTGCGATAACCGCCGCTCCCGAACGCGCCCTGCCTATTTTGCCGTCCTTTGAGCGTGTGCCTTCCGGAAAAATAACAAGCACCCGTCCACTTCTGACCGCTTTAACGGCATATTTAATAGCAAAATTGTCTCCCGCGCCGCGATCGACGGGAAATGCCCCGCAACGCCGGATAAGCCAGGCAAAAATTGGATTTTTAAACAGCTCTGCTTTTGCCATAAACGAAAATTTTTCACGAATCAGCCCTCCAATAATCGGTGGATCCGCATAGGTTTGGTGATTACAGGCAATAATATAACCGCCGTTTCTCGGCAAAGCAGAGTAGTTCTCGCCGCCGTGAACTGCAACTTTATATCTTAACTTAATATATATTTCGACCAAATTTCTAAAAAAATAATACATAATCCTCCGTTTAATAATAGCATTCTTGCGTAATTCAAGCGTCAGAGGGGAATTTAAAATCACCCGCCGCCTAATAGGAGGAGGCCATAAACGCGGTTATAATGCCATATATTTTATCCGCCGTCTGTTTAAATGTCAAGAGGGTCGAATCTATCAATATAGCGTCTTCAGCTTGTTTTAAAGGCGCAGTTTCACGATTCATATCATTAAAATCACGCTTCTTTAGATCAGCCAAAACGTCATTAAAATCTATATCCTGACCTTTTTCTGCAAGCTCGTCATATCTGCGCCTTGCCCGCGCGGTATCATTTGCCGTTAAATAGATTTTTACATCCGCGTCAGGAAGTATCACCGTCCCTATATCTCTGCCATCCATTACCACAGAGTTATTTTTTGCGATATCCCTTTGGATATCCAATAAAAATCTGCGAACATACGGCAGCCTTGACACGTCCGATGCAAGCATAGACACTTCCGGACTTCTTATCAGGCCGCTTACGTCATTACCATTGGCGAACACGCGCTGCGTGCCGTTGATCAGCTTTATTTCCAACTTAAGTCCATCGCCTATCAACTCGCGAACACCAGACTCGTCGTCAACAGAAACGCCGTTATTTTTGCAATACAGGCCAACCGCACGATAAAGTGCGCCGGTATCAACATAAACAATGCCCAAACGCTTTGCCAGTTCTCTCGAAATTGTGCTTTTGCCCGAACCGACCGGTCCGTCTATCGCTATTTGCATATATCTATTTCCCCATTCTTTCAACATAAAGGAACCGCTGCCAATGCGGCTGTTTTTGCAGTTGAAAACGCTATATGAAGATTAAATCCGCCCGTCAAAGCCGATACGTTCATCACTTCTCCGCAAAAATACAATCCCGGAATAAGCCTAGACTCCATCGTTTTGGGATTAATTTCACGTATATCAACTCCTCCTGCTGTTATCACCGCACTGTCGAACGATAAAAAATCTCTGAAATTAAATTCAAAGTTTTTAAATGTTTTTATGATTCTTTTGCGCTCATCTTTGGTTATTTCATTCACCCGCTTTTGCGGTTCTATTCCAACCCGTTCCGCAAACAGCGGAATCAATTTCGCGGGCAAAAGCTTGTCTAAAGAATTTATGAACCATCTGTTTTTATATTCTCTAAAATCTCTCAAAACCCGATTATCAAGCTCTTTTTCGTCCAATGCCGGCTTAAGGTCTATAGATATTACGAATCTTCCGCTTTCGGCTTTTTGAATATGGCTGCTTAGTGTTAATATCAAAGGTCCGCTTAACGCGGAATGGGTGAACAGCATTTCTCCCTGTTCTTTATACACCGGAGTTTTCGGCCTTTTTGACATCCTGTCATAAAGCGAAACGCAAATATTCCGTAGCGACAATCCCGCGAGCACGCTAACGTCCTCATCCGCCACGACCGGAACTAAAGAGGGTTTAGGCGGTATTATATTGTGCCTTAGTTCCGCCGCAATTCTATATCCATCTCCGGTAGACCCGGTCTTTGGATATGAAAGCCCTCCGGTTGCCAAAATCACTTTGGCGGCATTATAAATATCCTCTTCTCCTTTTATCGAAAAAATACCGCATTCACTTGATATACTTTTTACCCTGTCATGTATGACTTTTATTTTTAACCGTTCCGCTTCTTTTTTCAGGGCGGTTACTATATCGCCAGCCCTGTCCGAGACGGGGAAGACTCTGTTTCCGCGCTCTGTTTTAAGCGAAACGCCTAAATTCTCAAAAAAAGACATGACATAGTCGGCTTCACAAGCTGAAAATGCGCTGTAGAGAAATCTGCCGTTGCTCGGGACATTTCTCATCATCGTATCTATATCGGTGTTATTAGTGAGGTTGCAGCGTCCTTTTCCGGTTATACCCAACTTGCGCATCAGGCGGTCGTTCCGCTCGACTATAATCGTCTCCGCACCCCGTTTAGCCGCGTGGACAGCCGCAAACACCCCTGAGGCTCCGCCGCCGATTATCATAACGTCGTGTTTATACATTTAGCACCCCGGCAGAAATTCAAACATCCGCGGCGTAGCCGCTTCCAGTGTTTTAACAAGCGTCAGCATGAAACCCGCCGCCTAAGAGACGGGGAGACATAAACGCGGTTATAAAAAATTAGCTAACAATTTTTATCTTTTGGCAATATTGCTTCTTTCCCTCCCATATAAGGCCGCAGTGCTTTCGGGATGGTCACGGACCCATCTTGATTGAGATTATTCTCAAAAAAGCAGATTAACATACGCGGCGGCGCAACAACCGTATTGTTCAGCGTATGGGCGATATATTTACGGCCGTCTTCGCCCTGCACACGGATAGCCAACCTCCGTGCCTGCGCATCACCCATATTCGAGCAGCTCCCCACCTCAAAATATTTTTGCTGGCGCGGCGACCAACCCTCAATATCCACCGATCGGACTTTTAAATCGGCCAAATCACCGGAACAACATTCCAATGTTCTGACCGGAATATCAAGGCTCCTAAAAAACTCGACCGTATTGTTCCATAAACGCTCATACCACTCCTCGCTGTCTTCGGGCCTGCAAACTACGATCATCTCCTGCTTTTCAAACTGATGTATGCGATAGACCCCGCGCTCTTCTATGCCGTGAGCTCCAACTTCTTTTCTGAAACAGGGAGAATAGCTAGTGAGTTTATGCGGAAGCGTCTCCTCAGGCAGGATTGTGTCGATGAACTTGCCTATCATGCTGTGCTCTGACGTACCGATAAGATACAGGTCTTCGCCTTCGATTTTATACATCATGCTTTCCATATCCGCGAAGGACATAACCCCACTGACTACATCACTTCTTATCATGAATGGGGGTATACAATAAACAAAGCCCTTATCTATCATAAAGTCTCGGGCATACGACAAAATCGCGGAATGGACCCTCGCCACGTCTCCAAGCAGATAATAAAATCCTGTCCCGCTAGTTTTGCGGGCACTTTCGATGTCTATCCCGCTAAAGCTTTCCATTAAATCGACGTGATAAGGCACCTCAAAATCAAAAACCGTCGGTTCACCATAGCGGCGAATCTCAACATTTTCGCTTTCGTCTCTCCCTATTGGAGTTTCGGGTGAAATGATCTGCGGTATTTTAAGCATTATATCGTATATGCGCTCAGACATGTCTCTTTCTTTTATCTCTAAGCGGGATAATTCCTGGTTATAATCTACCACCTCTCGTTTCGCTTTTTCAGCCTCCTCTTTCATTCCCTTTGAAAACAATACCCCTATCTCCTTGCTGACGCTGTTGCGAAGACCGCGAAGCTCATCGCAGCGGGCCTTTACTTTCCGGTAGTTTTCATCCAAATCCATAACCTCATCCACCAGTAAAAGCTTTTCTTCTTTAAACTTTTTCTTAATATTTTCCTTTACGAGTTCAGGGTTTTGCCTTAAAAACTTGATATCTAGCATATTTTCTTTTCCCTTCGTGCAACATTTTTTTCAAACATCTGCTTTAACAAGCGTTAGCGGGGGATTAAAATCACCCGCAACTGACGTATACTCCTTTAACTTTAAATTTAAAGGATCTGCCTAAGAGGCGAGGGACATAAACGCGGTTAGTAAGAAATTAAGAATAATGCGAAAAATATCACGCAATTTTTCAAAAATTACTTTCAAGTTAATTTAGTATACTCCTAATTTATTAATGATTTCCTTAAGCTCTTCATCGGTTGTAACATCTATTTCAAGCGTTATCTTATTTTTCGCTTTATTTATCCTGACCGGCTTTCCTATCGCCTCGGCAAGGCTAATTTCCGCCTCGATATAAAAAGTTTCCTTTATCGTCTTTCCTTTTTCATTAAACAACCTTTCATCATTAGTGTTTTTAATCAGTTTTTCAAGCGCGTGAACCGATAAGCCTCCGTTTTTTGTCTTGTTTGCATATAATATCATTTCTTTTTCATTTTTAGCCGACATCAATGCCTTGCAGTGTCCCTTCGACAGCTCTCCCGCACGCACCATGTCGATCACCTCTTCGGGCAGAGTCAGCAGTCTAAGAGCGTTGGTCACGGACGAGCGCGCTTTTCCCACCGCTTTTGCAACATCTTCTTGCTTTATATCATATTTTTCTATAAGCTCACGATACCCCAAAGCCTCCTCTATGGGATTTAAATCCTCTCTCTGCAAGTTTTCAATTAAGGCAAACTGCATTGTGACCGAATCCGAAAGTTCCATAACACGAACCGGTATCTCAGACAGACCCGCAATGCGCGCCGCGCGCCACCGCCGCTCCCCGGCCACTATCTGATAACTTTCGCCAAACGGACGAACGATCAACGGCTGAATTATTCCATGCTTTGCGATAGAGGCCGCCAAATCCGAAAGCTTTTCGTTGTCAAAATCCTTTCGAGGCTGATTGCGATTGGGTTCTATCTCGTTTATTTTAAGAGAGGTTAAAGCGCCGGAATCTTCTCCAAACAAGCCGTCATCGTCAAATAAGCCGTCAAAAACATTTCCCAATCCCGATTTTTTAGCCATTTGTCATTCCTACCTCCTGACCGCACTTTACTAAAACTTCTTTTGCGAGATCCGTATACGCCAGCGCTCCTTTAGACGAGTTGTCATAATAAACTATTGGTTCTCCGTGGCTAGGTGCCTCGGCGATTCGCACATTTCTCGGTATTTCGGTATTAAAAATACTTTGTGGCGGAAATTTTTTCTTAATGCTCAGCATCACCTCGCGATTAACGGTTAGACGCTTGTCAAGCATGGTAAAGACAATTCCCATGACTTGCAGATTTCTGTTCGCGGCCTTTTTAACGCGTTTTACAGTTGCGAAAAGCTCTGCCACTCCCTCAAGGCTATATGGCTCGCACTGCATTGGGATAATTATCCTGTCGCAAGCGCAAAGTCCATTAAGCGCGAGAACGTCTAGCGACGGCAAACAGTCGATTATTATGATATCATAATTCCCGCTTATCTGAATAAGCGCTTTGCGCAGTTGCATGTTTTTGTTTTCAAACTGTAAAAGCCGCACCCCGGCCTGTGCCAATTCCTGCGTTGCGGGAATTATTTCAACGTTTTTAAAGCCGGTCTTAATCACTGTTTCAGCGGGACGCGCCTCACCCATAATCATTTCATATGTAGTTTTTATAAGCTCCTGCTTTTTTATGCCGTATCCGCTACTAGCGTTGCCCTGTGGATCTAAATCCACAACTAACACCTTTTTTCCCATTTTGCCAAGCGCCGCTGACAAATTTATTGCGGTCGTGGTTTTTGCCACACCGCCCTTTTGATTTACTACCGCTATTATCAATGGGGCTATCTCCTTTTGTTCCTTTTTCACTAAAATCAAATTAAAACATGAAATATTATATAATTTTAATAAAACGGTTACGTTTTTAAAATGCTATAACCGCATTCATTCACCCTCCTCTTAGGCGGCGGATGATTTTAATCCTCCGCGTCTGACGAAAAATCCGCATAAAATCTGAACATTCCCGTTTATGTGAACGCAATCTAGTATTATTATACCATAGTCTGAACTTAAAATAAAGCAAAAAACACTAAAAAATTTAAAAATTGTAAAATATATTAAAAAACGCCCTCTTGCCTAAAAATTTTATAAGAGCGTTTTTGAAAAAATGATAACCCGGTCATTGAGCAGTCAGAAAATCAATTTTTATTACAGCGGCTTGTCTTTTTTCTGCCTATTATAGCAGCTTGTCTTTTTATTGACTATAAGTAAAACTGCTATAACGCCGAGCAAAGCGTGCTCGTCCTATGCTTTAACAAGCGTCAACGGGTGGTTGAAAATCCCCAGCCGCCTAAGAGGCGGGGACATAAACGCGATTATAAAAAGTGTTTTCTATATTTTGCGTGGACTTAAAAAAATACCACTACATGTTCCACGTGGAACATTAAATTAGAAATTTTATTAATTTTCTTTAAGGCAATGCCAAAATCGGTTCAGAAATAGTCAAAATAGCTAAAGCCTTTGGCTTTGTTTTTAGAGACTTTCTGCGCAATAATAAGAAAAACCGCGCTCATGTCCTCTCTTCTTAGGCGGCGGATTTGCTGCAAAACAACAGGCGGTTTTAAGGAAACTATTTTTGCTTGTTTTCAAGTTAATTAAATATAACAAACATCAGCGGGGATTTTCAATCCCCCGCTGATGTTTGAAGAGTTTTAAGAAAATACCGCACGGCTCTGGCACGCAAAGCACGCAGTCGGATTTTTCATATGACTAGGCAATTTTAACGCAAACATCCTTTGATATTTATGGAAAAATTAACGTGGCATGTCGGAAAATACATAAAAATATAGGCGTTTTTATTTTTGTGAACACGCTCTAATTAAACGATTCTCTAAAAGCATTTACACCTATCTCGTTTTGCCGCTTTGCAAATTCAAGCCTTTCGCTTTCGGTCGCATTTTCACGTGTATCGGGTTCCCCCGCCAAAATAAGAGCAAAAAAGTCCCCTTCACGCGTCACCGATGTGGCGGCAACTTTTTCAACGTTCATGGGGTACTGCATGGTATCATTCACAAATCCTTCACGAATGCTTTCAAGCGCCCCTTCAACGGCATCGGTCTTATCCGGTTTTGCCTTAGTGACAATAACAAAATCAGGATTAATATTAATAGGAGAGGTAGCGCCGACACATTCGTCATACATGTCGGCAGTCAGCCCATAACCGTCTAGCTGTTCTTCGGACAAGGGCATGCTGGCAAAAAAGACTCCTCCCGTGTTCTCTTCCTCACCATATGTCGGCTCTCCGCCATATCCCGCCTTAATATTTTCAAATACGTTCTCGGCCGTGAGTTCTTTTTCTGCGGCTAAAGTCGTCTCTGGCAATCCGGTATTATTATCGTCTCCCATAACCGACGGTTCGCTTGTAAACCCGGGGGTAGAAGTCTCCGTCGGCGGACTGTTTTTCGCGCATCCCGCAAATATAAGGGTAAAAGCAGCTAAAATAGCAATAGTTTCTTTCATTTTGTTTTCCTTTCATTTTTTCGCCCGCGTTCTTAAGGCAATACCTCACCGCTCTGGCATGCAAAGCGCGCAGTAAGATTTTTCGTCAAACTAGGCATTTTGCCGCGAATATTCGTTGATATTTAAGGTGAAATTAACGAGGTTTGGCGATAAATACACAAGTGATTTACTCGTCAAGCCGATAGGCGTGAGTTGTTCGTCGTTGCCTTAAATAGATAAATATTTATAAACCACTATATTATTCCATTAAATGTTTAAATTATACAAATTGCGAGTTAAACTACCTCATTATGATATAGCCTCCTTTAACTTAAAAAATACTAAGTATTTTTTAAGTTAAAGGACCATACTTATTTCTTTCAGCTACCGCCAACCTGTCGCACCTTTCATTTTCCGGATGCCCCGCATGCCCTCTTATCCAATTGAAACGCACCTTATGCACCTCAACAAGCCGCAACAGGTTTTCCCATAAATCCGGGTTAAGCGCCGGCTTTCTATCGGATTTTATCCAGCCGTTTTTACGCCAACCCGCAGCCCACCCTTTGCTTATCCCATCTGCAACATATTTAGAATCGGTGGTTATCTCAACCTCGCAAGGATATTTTAGTTCGCTTAAAGCGCTGATAACACCGATAAGCTCCATGCGGTTATTAGTAGTGTCTTTATCGCCGCCCGAAAGCTCCTTCTCTTTTCCTTCACAACGAAGTATCGCTCCCCAACCGCCCGGACCGGGATTTCCCGAACACGCGCCATCACTAAAAATAAAAACTTTTCGCAGCTTGTCCATTTTTTCACCGTCCTTGCCAATAATCATAACATAAAAAAAGAATATTTGCAAGTTGACAGCCAATAAAACTTATGCTATATTTATATTATAGTAAATTTATAGTTAAACGATTATCGTCAACATGTAATCCGCCGCCTAACAGGCGGGGAATATGAATGAGGTTATAGCATTTTGAAAAACTTAAACAATTTTATCAAAATTCTATAATATAAGCGATTTTGCGCCTTTTTTAAATGTTTTTTAGAGCATGTTCGCATAAACAGAAATATTCAGATTTTCTACGGATTTTTCGTCAGACTCGGCAATTTTTACGCGAATATCCGTTGATATTTAAAGAAAAATTAAAGCGGCATATCGGAAAATACGCAAAATATGGGCGTTTTTGTTTATGTGAGCATGCTCTAATAGCTGAATAAAGCAAGGAGAAACACCTGTGATGGAATTAAATAAATTCACCGATATTCTTAAAGAAAAGTACGGTGATGAAGCCAAAGACATCAAACCCCAACAAGCGCATGAAATACTGTCTTCTTTAATAATGAAAAAAATTGCCCCTAACTGGAAAGAAAGTCAAAACGTCCATAGCGACAACCGTCGCGCGTTTTATCTTTCCATTGAGTTCTTGATGGGAAGAGCGATTTTTAACAACCTTTTGGCCCTAAGTCTAATCGGTGAAGCGGATAAGGCTTTGTCCAAGGTTGGACTGCGCCTTTCAGATTTAGAAGAAATTGAAGATATGGCCCTTGGCAACGGGGGACTAGGCCGTCTCGCGGCCTGCTTTTTGGACAGCGCGGCAACACATAACCTTCCGTTAGACGGTTATGGAATACGTTATAAATACGGGCTGTTTAAACAAACTATTGAAGATGGTTTTCAAAAGGAGAAACCCGACGATTGGACAAAATACGGCGATCCATGGAGCGTTAGGACAGAAAGCGATATAGTCGAAATATATTTTGCCGATCAAAAAGTTAAGGCTGTGCCATACGACATGCCGATAGTTGGCTACGGCACAAAAAATATAGGCACCTTAAGACTTTGGCAGGCTGAAGCGGATATTGACAGCGAGTTTGATTTTTCACTGTTTGACAGTGGAGACTATACCGGCGCGAGCATTAAAAAAATTATTGCCGAAGACATTTCTCGCTGCCTTTACCCCAACGACAGCTCATATGAAGGCAAGCTTTTAAGGCTCAGACAGGAATATTTTTTCTCCGCAGCTTCGGTAAAAGACGCAATCAACAAGCATTTAAAAAAGGGTCGAAATATAAGAGAATTTTATAATTGGAACACCTTTCAGCTTAACGACACCCACCCGGTCATAGCCATAGCCGAGCTTGTCAGGCTATTAATAGACGAGCACGAACTTGATTTTTCCGATGCGCTTGAAATTGCAAAAAAGACCTTTAACTACACCAACCACACAATAATGGCGGAGGCGTTGGAAAAATGGGATGTTGCCTATTTCAAAAAAATACTGCCCCGCATTTATGAAATATGCATACAAATAAACGAGGCGTTTATAGGTGAGATGTACCTTAACAGAATGCCGAAAGAAAAAATATACGACCTTAAAATGATATCCGGGCAGCCAGAAACGATCCATATGGCTAAAATGGCAATTTACTGCTCCGGAACAGTCAACGGGGTCGCCGTTATCCACACTGAAATTTTAAAAAATTCCGCACTTAAAGAATGGTATGAATTATATCCCAAAAAGTTTCAAAATAAAACTAACGGCATTACCCCACGCCGTTGGCTAAGGCTTTGCAACCCCGAACTATCAAAACAGATCACCGATTTGCTTGGCGGAGAAGACTGGGTGAGAGATTTATCTCTTTTGCAAAACCTAAAAAAATATCAGGATGACAACGCTCAAATTGAACGTTTTATGGAAATAAAAAAGCAGAAAAAAATCCAATTAGCCAAGTATATACAAAAAGTTGAAGGCGTTGTTATAAATCCCGACAGTATATTCGATATTCATGTGAAGCGCCTGCACGAATATAAGCGCCAGCTTTTAAACGCCTTAGGAATACTTTATATTTATTACGGAATAAAAGAGGGCATGATAGAAAATTTTTATCCTACCACGTTTATTTTCGGGGCTAAGTCCGCCCCGGGCTACGCTCGGGCAAAGGGAATAATAAAATACATAAACGAAATAGGTCGTTTGGTAAACGCCGACCCTCAAACCCGTGATTTGTTGAAAGTGGTTTTCATACAGAACTATAGTGTTTCTTACGCCGAAAAATTGATAACGGCAGCAGACATATCCGAACAGATTTCAACCGCCGGAACCGAGGCGAGCGGCACCGGAAATATGAAGTTTATGCTCAACGGCGCCGTAACTTTAGGCACATATGACGGGGCAAACATCGAAATCGTCCAAGAAGCGGGAGAAAATAACAACTATATTTTCGGGGCAACGGTTGAAGAACTTGAAAAATACATCATGAAAATCTATGATCCGCGTTATTGGGCCGAAAATTTTCCGCGAATCGGTAAGGTAATGCGCTCTCTCATTGACGGTACGGCAAACGACGGCGGTAGCGGGATTTTCCGTGAACTTTATTTTTCGATCTTAGATGGCGCCGAATGGCATAGTCCCGACAATTATCATTTGTTGGGCGACCTGAACAGTTATATTGAGGCTCGACTCAGAGCTAACAGCGATTACCGCAGCGACCGGGCGAGCTTCGCCAAAAAGTGTTGGCTCAACATGGCGGGAGCGGGAAAGTTCAGCTCAGACAGAACAATACTTGAATACGCCGACAGTATTTGGAAAATAGAAAAGCTATACAACTAATCATTCTTGAAAATACGCAAAAATATAGGCATTTTTGTTTTTATGAACGCGCTCTAGTTGTTTGTCAACTCGATCCTCACTAAATATTCAATGTATTTGTCGGTCTTGTTTTGTTCGGCGGTGCAATTTATTCCCGCCTCTTTCATGGTTTTTATGGTTTGGTTAAAAGTGTTTATATACAAACCCACCTGCTTAAAACGCCAGCTTTTTTTCTCATGCCTTGAAGATTCAGTTTTTTGCGTTGAAACCAATATTTCTTCAATAAATTTATCAGTTTGCGCAGTGTTTAACTGCATGGCGCTGATTTTTTCCACTGCGCCTGTCCTTAGCTCGCTTGGAAGTTTTAAAAGCGCTCTTGCCTGCCTTTCATTAAGACGGAATCGTAATACCGCGGTCTTCTCTTCGTCGGTAAGCCTAAGAAGGCGAAGCTTGTTTGCAATAGTCGATTGCGCCACTCCGAGCTTTGCCGCCGCTTCTTCCTGAGTAATTCCAAAATGCTCAATCAAACCCTTTATCGCCAAAGCTTCTTCTATATAATTAAGGTCAGAGCGCTGAATATTTTCAAGGATCGCCATCACAGCCGAATTACGATCGTCAGCATCGATTACTATTGCGGGTATCAGCTCAAGATTTATAAGCTTGCAGGCGCGGAGCCGACGCTCTCCGGTAATTAGCTGAAACGGGCGCTCTCCCCCTTCCGTTTCGCGGCGGCGAACCGTTATCGGCTGTAAAACCCCATTCTGCTGTATACTGACCGCAAGCTGTGAAAGTTCGTAGTCGTCAAAAATCAGCCTGGGCTGCGCCGGGTTCGGAGATATATCCGACACCGGTATCTCTATTACCCGATTGATAACTTCGGCGGTTGACGCGGCCTGCTTCTGAAAAATAGGTATTAAGCCCATAATTATGTATCCTTTCACAATCCCTCACTCAGCTATAAATACTGCGGCTTTGTCGTAATGCGCCGTTTTCAACGGATTATCCTTCGCCTCAGATGTTTTAATTTACAGCATTTGCTAAGGCAATACCGCACAGCTCTGGCGCGCCAGAGCTGTTAAGCGTGAGTTGGCGGCGTTGCCCTAATTGTCTTGATTATATTTTAACAGAGATTGTTATAATTTGCTAGACAAAAATTTTGACAAAAAAGGCCTTAACCACAAATACTAAACCCCCGTTTGACATTTCAAAGGGGGGTTTTTATTATATTAACTCTTAATCTTGGATATTTTGCCGAAGTTTGCGATATTTTTTTTATTATAACAAGGCTTCGTTTATCACCGGAAGGCAGCTCATATTTAAATGTTTTAACTAAACTTCCCCCTAATAATTTCAACGCCATTTCAGCAGATTCTATTTCACAGTTCTCCCCTTTCATCGCTATAAAAAAACCATCGGGTTTTACAAGGGGCAAAGCATATTCACAAAGTGCCGGAAGATTTGCCACCGCACGTGATATTCCGACATCATACTTTTCTCGAAATTCTTTGCTGCGCGCCAATTCCTCGCTTCGCCCGTGTATAGTTTCATATTCCGTTCCAAGTTTCAACTTTAACAGGTTAAGATAGTTTATCCTCTTTTTTAAGCTGTCAAGCAGGGTTAGCTTTATATCCGGCCGCGCTATTTTTATCGGGACCCCCGGAAAGCCCGCGCCGGTTCCTATATCAATCAAAGATGTTCCACGTGGAACATCTAGTAGGTCAAGCGGTATAGCGCTGTCTATATAGTGCTTTTCAAAAATTTCATTATAAGCCGTTATTCGGGTAAGGTTAACTTTTTGATTATATTCAAGCATAAAATCAGTCATTTTCTCTAGTATGGATTTTTCCTGCTCGGTGAAGATGTGAGTCATTTTATGTCTGCTCCCTTCCTAATAAACATAAACGAACTCCGATTCGGTTCGATGCTTTTTTCTCCGATCACTCCGCATGTCAAATACAATAAACAAAATAAAAACAGACACGATTTTATAAGAAGCATTATAAAAAGTAAATGTAATAGACTTCTTGCGTAATTTTCAACAATTCTCTTCTAAAATCGCTTTTTACTTTTGTCCTGCCAACCATATCAGCAGCACTGTTATATCGGCTGGGTTAACCCCCGATATTCGGCCCGCCTGCCCCACCGATAGCGGCTTGTAAAGATTAAGCTTTTCCTGCGCCTCTGCGCGCAGCCCTTTTATACAGCGATAGTCAATATCAGTAGAAAGTTTTCGGCCTTCAAGCTTTCTCATGTGATTGACACGCTCTTGCTGTGTGCTGATATACCCTTCATATTTTACCTCTGTCTCTAACCTGTCATTTAATTCTAAGGGAAAATCACTTGCAACAGGCGAAAAACGCATAACATCAGAATAAGACAACTGCGGACGCCTCAGCAGCTCGACAAGCTTTACGCTTTGCGAAATCGGTGATGTGCCGCGTTCAACCAACATATCATTAAGCTCTCCGCAAAATACGACACTTGTGTTTTTCAAAAACATAAGTCCGCATTCAATTGATTTTTCACGCTCTAATAATCTTTTATAATTTTCTTCGCTTTGAAGCCCTATGTCATACCCAATTTTCAACAACCGCTCCGGCGCGTTATCCTGTCTCAATATCAGTCGATATTCTGAGCGCGAGGTCATCATTCGATAGGGATCGGCGCATCCCTTAACAACAAGGTCGTCGATCAGCGTTCCGATATATGAAGACGCCCGATCAAGGATAAGCGGTTCTTTGCCCAAAAGCATCCGCGCGGCGTTTACTCCGGCTATAAGTCCCTGAGCCGCCGCCTCTTCATACCCGGATGTTCCGTTAAACTGTCCTGCTCCGAAAAGATTTTTTATTTTTTTAAATTCTAATGTCGCATAAAGCTGCAGCGGATCGGCGCAATCATATTCAATAGCATAAGCGGGGCGCATTATCTCAGCCTTTTCCAGGCCTTTGACCGTATGAATAAGTTTTATCTGCACGTCCTCCGGCAAAGAGGACGACATTCCCTGAAGATAATATTCATCGGTGTCAAGTCCCATCGGCTCGATAAACAATTGATGACGCGATTTATCCCTAAATCGAACGACCTTGTCTTCAATGCTCGGACAGTAACGCGGACCAATTCCACTTATCGCGCCGCTATAAAGCGGCGAACGGTCAAGATTCTCAAGAATTACTTCGTGTGTTTTTTCGTTTGTATGCGTTATATAACATTTTACCAGGTTAGGGAGACTAGCTTTATTTTCAAAAGAAAAGGGGGATATCCCGATATCTCCGCCCTGTTCCTCAAGAATATTAAAATCAATAGACCTGCGATGCACGCGTGGCGGGGTGCCGGTTTTAAAGCGACGGATCGAAATGCCGTTTTTGATAAGAGCATCAGTAAGCGCGTTCGCGGGTGCTAAGCCATCCGCTCCTCCCTCAAAATCAGCCTCACCGATAAAAATCCTTCCGCCCAAATAAGTGCCGGTTGCAATAATCACGGCTCCCGCTCCATAAAAAGCTCCAAGCTTAGTCTTAACACCGCAAACCCTGCCGTCTTTCACACGAATTTCAGTGATTTCCGCTTGTTTAAGGCAAACTCCGGGCTGCTTTTCTAAGGCCTTTTTCATATACAAATTATATTTTACCCGATCGCTTTGCACCCTAAGCGAATGTACCGCCGCTCCCTTTCCCTGATTTAACAGCCGTGTTTGCAACATAGTGGCATCAGCCGCCCTTCCCATTTCGCCGCCGAGAGCGTCAATTTCAGAAACTATCTGGCCTTTGGCCGAGCCGCCTATCGATGGGTTACAGGGTAAATTTGCCACCGTGTCAAGCGAAAGACAAAAAACAGCGACGGAACATCCCAGTCGGGCCGCCGCTAAAGCCGCCTCGCATCCGGCGTGTCCCGCGCCTACTATTATTACATCAAAATTTTCGAGATTGTATTCTACTATTTTAATCACTCCACTATAACCACTCGGGTGTTTCCAATGTCTGCTGGCCGTTTTCGGCTAACACCCATTTCTTGATTTCGGCAATCTTAAAACTTGGCGCTTTTATTATTCTATACTGCTAATTCCCTTTTTCTCAGTGGGTAAAAGCTTTTTGGCTGTTACCCCGCGCATATGTGCCATTGTTTTTCTTATTCCTCGTCTTCGGTCTCTTCTTCCGCTTCATCCTCTTCACCTTTTTCATCAACTATAACCTCGCTTTGTTCGGCAAGCTCGGCCTGGCGGATATCTTCCTCGCTGGCCGCCTCAACTTCAGCCAATTCGGCGGAATCATCGTGCTCGGTACGTGTGAAGGTTACTACCCTGGCACCATCGTTTAGCCGCATTACTCTTACGCCGGTGGCATAGCGCCCCATGGTGCGCAGATCGTTCGCACGAATGCGTATAATTATGCCGTTGTCAGATATCAATATAACATCGTCATCAGCATATATAGACTTTATCCCGCAAACAAAACCCTTTTCTTCTCCCACTTTATAATTTAAGATACCATATCCTCCGCGCCGCTGACTGCGATAAGCGCTTAATAGAGCGCGTCTCCCCATCCCCTTATCAGTTACGGTCAATATAGTGCAGTTCTCATCATATATCTTCGCCACGCCGACGACCAAGTCGTCGCCGCGAAGTTTAATGGCTCTTACCCCGCGCGAAACACGGCCGGTCGGGCGCATATTGCTCTCGTCAAACAAAATCGCATAGCCATTTTGAGTAGCGACCAACGCCGAAGAATCCCCTTCGGTAAGATAGGCGGCGGCAATTTCATCGCCGTCGTTCAACCCAACGGCGCGAAGTCCAGATTTTCGGATATTTTTATATTTCTCAAGGCTGGTGCGTTTAGCCAAGCCGTGTTTAGTAACACAGATAAAATACTTATTAGCGTCAAAATCAGCGGTTTTCATCATAGCGGCTATGCGTTCCCCCGGCACAAGCTGCAAAAGATTAACTATATTGGTCCCTCTGCTTTGTTTTGATCCCTCAGGAATTTCGTAGCATTTTAGTTTATACATGTTCCCAAGATTTGTCACAAAAAGAATGTTGTCGTGCGAAGAAGCAATAAACATATCCTCGACAAAATCCTCGTCACGCTGCTTCATACCGGAAACACCTTTGCCGCCGCGTTTTTGAATGTTGTAAATCTCAATTGGTTGTCGTTTGATATAGCCAATATTTGTATAAGTCAGCACGCTTTCCTCAACCGGGATCAAATCCTCGATATCCACCTCTCCGCTGAC
>JAISVH010000054.1 GCA_031271685.1 Eubacterium sp.
ACAAAGTCGTCCGGCGCGGCGTAAATCACGTTTTTGAAAGACGAATCCGGCAAATCGCGAAGACCGGTAATCATACCCGTTATTCTGTCAGACGGATCATCCGCTGCATTCACAGGCAAGACAAAAAAACTAGACAGAGATATTAACGCTACAATTTCGACTAAAAGCAACTTTTTTAATAAATTTTTCATAAGCCTTCACCTTCCTTTCAATATTATTTTTAATACACCAATAAGCAGTATCAAAAATATTTAACTAGGGCAGGTTCGGAGTGGTCAATGTGACTAATAACACGAAATTTTTCGTTAGACGAGTACGTTTTGACACTAATACCCGTTGACATTTATGGAAAAACAAACGCATTATAACTAAAAGTCCTCCTCCAATGGTCATTTTTCCTATTATCGAAAATGCCCTAATTATTCACCCCATCAACTTAACCATAACTGCCTTTTGGACATGCAAGCGGTTTTCCGCCTCGTCAAAAATTTCGCTTGCGTGACTTTCCAAAATTTCAGAAGTTATCTCCTCACCCCTATGCGCCGGGAGACAATGCATGACCATGGCGTCCGGCTTGGCCATCTCCATAATATCTTTATTTACCTGATATTCACTAAAATCACGGCGACGTTTCTCCTGCTCTCCCTCTTTTCCCATAGAGGCCCAAACGTCAGTTATCACGACATCAGCCTCTTTTGCAGCTGCCATTGGATCGGCCAATAGCTCAAAACAATCAAAGGAATTGGCAAAATCTAATACCTTTTTTGCCGGATGATATTCGCCGGGTACTGCGACCGAAACTCTCATGCCGACTTTTAAGCCGCCCACAATCAACGAGTTTGCCATGTTGTTGCCGTCACCGATGTAGCATAATTTAAGTCCTTCAAGTTTGTTTTTATATTCACGCACCGTCATCAGATCCGCCAAAACCTGACAGGGATGCGAAAAGTCAGTTAATCCATTTATAATTGGGATGTCGCCGTATTCGGCAAGAGCCTCAACTTCATCCTGCTCAAACGTCCTAATCATAATTCCGTCTATATAGCGCGACAACACGCGCGCGGTATCTTCAACAGGCTCACCTCTACCTATTTGAAGGTCGTTTGAAGATAAAAACAAAGCATATCCGCCTAACTGATACATTCCCGCTTCAAACGAAACTCGCGTGCGTGTAGAGGCTTTCTGAAATATCATGCCCAATGTTTTACCCTTTAAAAGACTGTGTGGTATGCCATGCTTCTGCTCATATTTCAACTGATCGGCAAGATTAAGTATATCCAAAATTTCGTTTCTGCTTAAATCTAACATTTTTAGTAAATGCTTCATTGTCTTCTCCTAGTTTAATATTTTATGCAAGAATTTTTTCTAATATTTTCATTGCATTGTCTATATTTTTATCGCTTATGTTAAGAGGCGGCAAAAGCCTTAATTTTTCCTTGGCAGTCAACACCAACAACCCATTATCAGCGCATCTGTTTACCACGTCCGATGCATAAACATCATCAAGCTCAACTCCTATCATCAGTCCCGAGCCAGTTATAGATTTAACTTTTTTCATTGCTTTAAGCGCCGTCCTAATTTTTTCTCCCTTTTGCTTTACAGAATTTAAAAATTTTCTATCCCCGACTTTTTCTAAAACCGTCAATCCCCCTGCACAAACTACCGGATTTCCCCCGAAGGTGGATCCATGGGTTCCTTTAGTCAGAACTTCGGCAAATTCACCTTTCGCCATGCAGACACCGATCGGCAAACCTCCGCCTAGCCCCTTGGCAAGAGTCGTAACATCAGCAAATTTCCCAAAGCAGCTTCCTGCCAAAAACTCACCTGTTCGTCCTGTTCCGCATTGAATCTCATCAGAAATTGTGACCAAGTCATGTCCTTTTGCGAGTTCAAAAATAGTTTCTACAAACTCCTCTGATAGCGGGATAATCCCGCCTTCTCCTTGTATATACTCAAACATTATGGCGCAAACGCTATCATCTATTTTATTTTTAAGGTCAGCTGAGTCATTCACTAAGGCATGTTTGAATCCTAAGGGGAACGGAAAAAAGTAATTATGAAAGCTTTCCTGCCCGGTAGCCGCCAGTGTCGCCAGCGTTCTTCCGTGAAAAGATCCAGTAAGCGTTATTATAGTGCCCCTGTCTTTACCGTATTTGTCAAAACTATATTTACGAGCGAGCTTTATTGCGCACTCATTTGCCTCCGCTCCGGAATTGCCGAAAAACACCTTATCGTATTTCGTAATGCTACACAGCCTGTCCGCAAACTCGCCGCAAGGCTCATTATAATAATAATTTGACGTGTGTTGAACAATCCCTGCCTGTTTACTGACGGCTTCAACCCAATCACTGTCGCAAAAGCCCAACGAATTTGTGCCTATTCCGGAACCTAAATCAATGTACTCTTTGCCGTTTTCGTCAACGACTAGTCCTCCGCATCCTTCTTCAATAGTCAAATCCGTTCGCCCATATGTGTTCATTATATGTTTATCGTATTTTTCTTTAGTATTCATTATCCTTCCTTTAGAAAACTTTTTTAAAAAAGTTTTCTAAAATCCTTTCAAAGAATTTTTTGCAAATTAAAATCACACTATCATCGTTCCCGCTCCCTCGCTAGTGAGCAGCTCTATCAAAATTGAATGCGGTATTCTGCCGTCAATTATATTTGTCTTTTTAACGCCGCGCCTTACCGCTTCAACACAGCAGTCGATCTTAGGGATCATCCCGCCGGAAATTATCTCTTGTTTTTTAAGTAGCGGAACTTCGCTGACATGAACGGAATGAATAAGCGTGGACTCATCGTTTTTATCCCTTAACAGTCCAATAACATCGGTCATGAGTATAAGGTTTACGGCACCAAGCTCTGCGGCTAGCCTAGCGGCGGCGATATCGGCATTTATGTTAAACGTCTCGCCGTTCTCACCCGAAGCTACGGTTGAAATTACCGGAATGCACCCGCTTTCAAGCACAGTCATTACGCTTCTGATATTTATTTTTGTAATATCACCCACTAAACCCAATTCTTCAGATAACTGCTTGGCCTCGATCAATCGATCATCAAGACCGCAAAGCCCCAATGCCGCTCCACCATGGCTTTGCAAAAGGCTTACTAAATCTTTGTTGAGCTTTCCACAAAGAACCATTTGAACTATGTCCATAGTTTCCTTGTCAGTATAGCGCAAACCGTTGATAAATTTGCTTTCCTTGCCGATTTTTTCAAGCATGACATTTATTTCAGGACCGCCTCCATGTACTAAAACTATCTTTATCCCGATAGTTGACAACAGCACGATATCAGACATAACTTTCTGCTTTAGATTATCATTAGTCATCGCGTTGCCGCCATATTTAACCACAACAATTTTACCGGAATATTCTTGTATATAAGGCAAAGCCTCGATAAGTATCTGAGATCGGTTTTCATTTATTATTTTCATGATCTGTACTCCGCATTTATCTTAACATAATCATATGTCAAATCGCACCCCCACGTGACGGCTTCTCCATCACCGCCGCTGTTAAGGTTTATATAAACAGTTATCTCGTCCTCCAAAAGAATAGTATGAGCATATTCCTCAGAAAATTCTACCCCACTTCCGTTTTCACAAACTCTTATCATTCCCGCCCTGGAAATCAAATCCACCGAAACCCTTGATATATCAAAATTCGCGTCTGCATAGCCTATAGCGCAAAGAATTCTTCCCCAATTGGCATCCGCCGCGAACAACGCCGCTTTAAACAGGTTACTTCTTATTACAGCCTTTGCAATTGTCTCCGCCACTTGCTCGTCAGGGGCGTTCACCGCAAGACATTCAATAAGTTTGGTCGCACCTTCTCCATCCCTCGCTATCTCGCGCGCAAGATTAACCATAACTGCATATAAACCCGAAAAAAATATCTCATAGCTTTCGTCGTCAGTTATAATTTCGGGATTTCCCGCTGCCCCTGACGCCATTATTGACACCATGTCGTTGGTTGAAGTGTCTCCATCCACCGAAACACGGTTAAACGTAACTCTGGCCGCCTCGTTTAAAGCGATTTGAAGCATTTTTTTATCTATTAAAACGTCAGTTGTAATAAAGCAAAGCAAAGTTGCCATATTTGGACAAATCATGCCGCTACCTTTAGCTATTCCGCCAATATGGCAGGTCTTTCCAGAAATTTCAAATTTTACCGCAACTTCTTTTTTTGTGGTATCGGTAGTCATAATGCTTAAAGCCGCCGCTTCACTACCAAACTCGGTCAAACTGGCACAAAGCGCGGGCAAATGTGTTTCAAACGGAATTATACTGAGCTTCTGCCCGATGACTCCTGTTGACGCTAAAATAATGTCGTCTTTTGCCACATGCAGCTCATTAGCGGTCAATTCACAAATCTTTTCCGCGATTTCTAAACCATCATGGTTACAGGTGTTGGCATTTCCTGAATTTACAACAACGGCCTGTGCCATACCGTTTTTTAGATTCTTTTTCGTCACGGTTATGGGCGCGCCTTTAACCTTGTTTGCAGTATACACCGCCGCCGCCGCACATGGTTTCAAAGAATAAATCACCGCAAGATCGTTTTTCTTCGAACCCGGTTTTATTCCCGCCGCCGCACCCCCTGCGACAAAGCCTTTCGCGGCACACACTCCGCCATATACAAAGTTATAATTTTCAAACTCGATCATATTTGCTCCCGAGCCTTTGGCACAACGCCTAAGGCGGTCTAAATTATTTTTTTAAAACATCTTATAGCTAGTCAGTTTAAAAACGCTAAAGGGTTTTTAAATTGACTGACTATAAAAGTCCAAAAAATTAAAAAGTTATTTAATATTCAACCCGGTCGCTTCATCTATCCCCATCATAACATTCAAGCATTGTACCGCAGCGCCTGAAGCACCTTTGCCTAAATTGTCAAGACGAGCGGTCAACAACAGACGTTCGTTATTCGGATCACCGTTCACGTATATCTCAATACAGTCCTTACCTGATAATCCATTAGCGGGTAAAAATTTATCTTCACTCGCTATAGAGACAAGCGGCCTGTTTTTATAATGCTCTTTATATATATCCAAAATTTCTAAAACAGAGGTTTTACTAGGCAACATCCTTGTAACCAAAGGAATGTTTACCAACATTCCACAATAATAATCATCAATTATGGGATTAAACACCGGCGGATGATTAAGTCCGGCATATTTTTGCATCTCCGGAAGATGCTTGTGCCACTGGCTTAACGCATAAAGACGAGGACTATAAAAACTCTCAGGTATATTCGGGCTTTCGTACTCTGAGATAGTCGCCTTTCCTCCTCCACTGTATCCTGATATTGCAAAAGAAGTGACCGGATAATCCGGATGGACTAGCCCTTGTCGCACCAACGGAGCCGCAAGCGCAACAAAACCACTTGCGTAGCAACCGGGAACCGCCACCCTTTTTGAATTTCTTATATGCCCATATTGCTCGTTGAAAAGCTCCGGAAATCCGTATGTCCAATCTTCAGATATTCTATGGGCGGTTGATGCGTCAATTACCCTAACGCTGTCATTTTCAATTAGAGATACCGATTCACGCGCCGCATCATCCGGAAGACATAGAAAAATAAAATCCGCCTGATTTATAAGTCTTTTGCGCTCGTTAACATCACGGCGCATTTCGCTGCTGACCAAAAGCAGTTCTACGTCCTTTCTACCTTCTAACCGCTCGATTATTTTCAGTCCGGTTGTCCCTTCACGGCCATCTACAAAAATCTTATAACACATCTTTCAATATTTCCCTTGTTTGCTCGATTTGCTCCAAAACCCTTTCCGGAGACGGGCCACCTTGAGAATTACGCTTAAATACACATGTCTCAAGGTTGACCGCATGGTATATATCGTCATCGAACAGTTCGCTGAAATTTTTATACTCTGAAATCGCGAGGTCTTCTAAACCGAAATCGCGAGAAATACATAAAGCAACTAGCTCTCCTGTTATTTTATAAGCGTCACGGAATGCCATTCCTTTTTTAACTAGATAATCCGCACAATCTGTAGCGTTGATAAATCCCTTAACTGCCGCATTCCTCATATTTCCTTCAAGCACCCTCATAGTGCTTAACATTGGAATAAAACTTTCAATGCAAAGTTTTGCATTATCAATACTGTCAAAGATTGCTTCCTTATCCTCCTGCATATCCTTATTATAAGCCAAAGGCAAACCTTTAATGATTGCCAACAGCGCCATATTGTTGCCAAATATTCTCGCCGCTTTCCCGCGTACCAGTTCGGCAATATCCGGGTTTTTCTTTTGCGGCATAATGCTTGACCCGGTTGCATAAGCATCATCCAAGTCTATAAACTTAAATTCCCAGCTGCACCATAATATTATTTCTTCTGAAAAGCGAGACAAATGCGTCATGATTATCGAAATGGCGCCAGATAGTTCTATGCAAAAATCTCGATCAGACACCCCGTCAATCGAATTCGCCGTAGGTGCGTTAAATTTCAATAGGTTTGACGTCTTTTCTCTGTCGATTGGGAAAGTGCTGCCTGCAAGCGCGCCACTGCCTAGCGGACAATAGTTCATGCGTTTATAAGTATCGCTCAATCTTTCTATGTCCCTTAAAAACATCTGTGCATACGCCATGAGATGATGGGCAAAAGTTATAGGTTGTGCTCGCTGCAAGTGTGTGTAGCCTGGCATTACAGTTTTCAAATGTCTTTCAGAAAGATTGGTCAAGACCGTAATAATTCCTTTTAAACCATGCTTTAACTCATTAATTTCTTTTCTGAGATAAAGCCGTATATCAAGGGCGACCTGATCGTTTCTCGAACGTGCGGTGTGCAGGCGTTTCCCTGTATCTCCAATGCGCGCGGTCAACTCCTCCTCGATAAACATATGAATATCCTCGGCAGCAGAACCGGAAAACTCTATCTTTCCGATTTTAATATCAGCCTTTATATCATTGAGGCACTCAACAATTTTAACGCTGTCATCTTTAGAGATTATCCCGCATTCACCCAACATCCGCACGTGAGCCTTGCTGCCTTCTATGTCTTCGGCATACATTCTGCAATCAAAAGACAGCGACGAATTAAAGTCATTTATTTTGCTATCCAGCTGCTTTTTAAATCTTCCCGCCCACATTTGCGCCAAAGCTTAGCCCTCCCGCCTGTTTTTATCTAACAGCGCTTTTACCTTGATAGGCAAACCAAAAAGGTTTATAAATCCCTTGCTGTCATATTGGTCATATACGTTTTCCTCGCCAAACGATGCAAATTCCTTGCTATAAAGCGAATAAGGAGAAGTAACGCCGGCATTTATTATGTTTCCCTTATAGAGTTTAAGCTTAACATCACCGGTCACGTTTTCCTGCGTTTTGTCTACAAAAGCATCAAGCGCCTCCCGAAGCGATGTATACCATTGCCCGTTATAAACAAGCTCTGCATATTTTAAAGACAACCCGGCCTTATAGTGTTGGGTTTCTCTGTCTAAGCAAATGGTCTCCAACACTTCGTGCGCGTGAAAAAGGATAGTTCCACCCGGTGTCTCATAAACTCCCCTGGATTTCATTCCAACGAGACGGTTTTCCACCACATCATACAAACCAATACCGTTTTCCCCGCCAATTTTGTTAAGCGCCCGGATAAGCTTAACACCATCCATTTTTTCGCCATCAAGCGCAGTGGGTATGCCTTTTTCAAACGAGACGGTAACATATATTGGGGTATCCGGAGCTTTAAGCGGCGACACACCCAATTCTAAAAATCCCGGCTTTTCATATTGAGGCTCATTTTCAGGATCCTCTAAGTCTAGCCCTTCATGCGAAAGATGCCAAAGGTTCATATCCTTTGAATAATTGGTCTCACGCGTAATTTTTATCGGAACATCGTGTCTTTCGGCATATTCGATCTCCTCTTCACGGCTTTTAATATCCCATACACGCCATGGCGCTATTATTTCCATTTCAGGGGCAAGCGCCTTTATAGTCAGCTCAAAACGAACCTGATCGTTTCCCTTGCCGGTGCAGCCGTGACAAATAGCTTCAGCCCCTTCTTTTTTCGCGATTTCTACTATCCTTTTTGCAATAACCGGTCTTGCAAATGACGTGCCTAAAAGATATCCCTCATATTTTGCCCCTGCTTTAAGGGTCGGAAATATAAAATCATTCACAAACTCGTCTCGAATATCCTCTATATATAGCTTAGAGGCTCCTGTTCTTATTGCGCGCTCTTCAAGTCCATCAATTTCGCTTTCTTGCCCAACGTTGCCAGAAACGCAGATAACTTCGCACCCTTCATAGTTTTCTTTAAGCCATGGTATAATAATTGATGTATCCAGTCCGCCTGAATAAGCAAGCACGATCTTTTTCGACATTTTTTATACTCTCTTTCTATTATTATTAAGTTGACATTAATTATAACATAAAAATCATATAAACGCAAGTTTATTATTAAATTCCCTTGACTTTTTCCTCGTTCATGCTATAATAAAATTTAGAACGCAACAAGGAGATATGTGTTATGGAATTGGGATTAAAGCTTGAGCTACTTTTAAGGCGGAGGAACTATAAAAAGGTTGATTTTGCTAAAGACATAGGTATAACATATCGGGCATTGGCAAATTATTTAGCCGGAAAACGCAAGCCGCGAGAAGCAATATTAGATCGTATCGCAGAATTGCTTAACACCTCGCCTCAAATTCTTTCAGACCCGCGTCAAAGTATATTAATGGACAGCGAAGAACGTTTTATCTTTAACAGTTCCTCGGGACAACGCGGCATTTTTGAAGCGGCGGATCTTCTTAAAAGGGCAAAGAGTATTTTTTCCGGAAATACTTTAAAAAATGACGATAAGCAAACTCTTTTCGCTTGTCTTAGTGAAATATACTTTAATGAAAAGCAAAAAGACATAAATTTATAGTAATACTATTCTCAGTTAAAAATATTGCAAGTTACCGCGTTCATTGCTCCGCCACTTAGACAGCGGTCAAACACTGCGGATTTCCGGTCGCCCCGTACCTTCGGACGTGTCTTTAATGGTTGTTTTCCGGAACTATATTGATAACCCCCCCGCCATTGGCGGAGGGGTTATTGAATTTAAGCGTTAAAAACTTATTTCTTAATTGTTCCGTTAAGCGAGATAACGATTTGTCCGCCAATAGAACTGTTGAAATGCAAGAAACCATTCTTATCTACTTTAGGATTTGCGTTTTTAACAGTAGAAACCTTATTACCGGCTACATCATAAGAATAAATCCTTATATCAGACGCATCAACATCCTTGCCAACGAATACAACTATCTCAGCGCTCTGGCCAAATGAACCTTTTTGTCCAAGGCTGATAGAAACAAACTCATTAGAATAGAATTTGTTAAACTTAGTCAAAACAGCGTTAGCCGTCTTATCCTTAGCGGAACCATAAGCATTGGTATCCTTAGTGATCTTGGCCGCGTCTAAGATTACTCGAACATCCAGCTTCTTATTAGCATCACGACGGTCAACAACGACCTTTGTCGTGAGAGCGTCATTTTCAGAAGCGGCTTCTGTGATTGCATTAGCCGCAGCAACAGTAATGATACTAACATTGCTAAACTGGAGAGGAGTGTTTGCCTTGGATTTTCCATCAGCTATTGATTTTGTCATGCTGTCAACAGCTCTTTGCGCGTTGGTTTCGGTCAGCGTTGTAAGACCGAGCGTGCTCGTAGCAACAGTCCCCGATGCGGCGCCGCCAGCTCGTCTTCTGGAGGTGGTAGTAACGGGAGTGCTCACAACTGGCTCAGCAGAGATCTGCAGCGCACTGTTGCTGGTAACGGTGATTTTACCAACCTTTGCGGTAATTAACACGTTGCCGGGCGATACGCCGGTTATCAATCCGGTTTCGCTTATGGTGGCATAACTCTCGTTGCTGATAGACCAAACTACATCAGGATTTGTAATTTCTGTGCCCTGAACGCTTATGACTCTCACACTCGCCTGCCCGGTTTTTCCAACCGTTATTGCACTGGGATGAGAAAGCGTGACTGAAGCCGGAACATTTTCAGCATTGCTGACAACAATGGCACCGTCTCCCTCGCCGTTGTTGATAATTAACTCATAGTTAGGATTAGTGGTCGTTACGGTAATCGGATATCTGCCGTTGCTAACAAGTGTATTTGTGATATAAGCATAGTCAAGATCTATAGTTGTGTCGCCCGCAACCAAATCACCGGCGCTGGATATAATTCCTTCTTCTATTTCTGCTGCGTTGATCGCTTCATCACAGTTAACAGCAAAGTCCGGAACGGTTATGTTCATAGGAGCTTTAGCAACATTAAGCGTTACCTGCCCTGCGCTACTGGCTACGCCGGAACTGGTAGGCGTGAACAATACAGGAACGGTTTGTTGGCCCGCAATGGGATAAGCGGAAGAATTCTCGACATCCCATGAGAATGATCCGTCTATGGTAGCGCCCTGGCCATCAACGCCAACACCGCCGTTAAGGGCGATCTCACTATATGTCATACCATAAACAGCAGCGGCGGGAGTAGGAAGCTCTTTAATAGCGCTAATTGCCCTAACGGTGATTTTACCAGGGACAAGAGTAATGTCACTTAGCGCCGGGTTTTCATTATAAATATCATCAAACGTAATATTGCTAAGGGCAAAGTTAAGATGAAGATTATAATCTCCCGGAGAAAGCGTTGAAGTATCAAAAACAACAGTTAAATGCTTGGCTGATTCTCCGCCTCCATATGAGCTTGTCGCTGACATAACCAATACGTTAGTGTTCAACGCAATATTAACAGCGGCATCAATAGGAAGTCCTCCCTCAGTTTGTATTAAGCGTTTAAACCTCCAACCTGCAGGCAAATCGTCAGAAAGCATTCTTACGTTTAAAGATGTGAGCTTAGGGCCGTTATCAACAAATATCCCGACTAGTGCCTCTTCCGTTCCCTCATTTACAGATACCGATTCGATCCTAATTGTAAAAGGATCAGGCTTTAACGCCGACACCCCAATACTGGCAAAGCTAATCGATAAAGACAGCGCCAATGCCATTGCTGTGATTTTCTTAAACCATTTTTTCAATTTCTAAAACCTCCATTTTTAATTTTTCAAATAATGGCGTTTGACCGCTTCATTACCTGATTGATCGCAAGACGAAAGCCTCGCTTTTTATATTGAATCCGGGCAGCGTCGCGCAACTTTTTCAGCGCAACGCCCGCCCCAAATTCACTAAATATTTAGCTGGATACCGCCGTTATCCTTTACCAAGGCATAATAACTTCATATCCGGGTAATTCGAGAAGATGTCGAACCAACCAAAGAGCGTCATCATTACCGATTTCTCCGTTACCGTTCATATCCATTTCTTCTCTGAATTCATCATATCCGGGTAATTCAAGCAGATAGCGTTTGAGCCACAAAGCGTCGGCGTTTCCAATTTCTCCGTCACGATTAACATCGCCGCGACTCCAAAGGTGTGCGTTGTAGTTTGCAGTTATAACGATATCATAATTCGGCATAGTAAATGTTATTATTTCTGCTCTTTCATCATAAGTGAAATCTACTTCGCTTCCATCAGCTTTTGTAATTGTCCATCCGGTGAAATTCATATCTCCGGTGCCTGCGGGAAGTATAGCGGAATCAATGGTTACCGTGCTGTCAACTGATCTTATACCGGTCTCAATTATTCCGGGAACCGAAGCACCTTCACCTGCCCATAATTCATAAGTCGCCTTAGGCTGTTCTTTTCCGAATACCTTAAAGCTAGCGGTGAACGTACCCCTGACTTCGTCAGCGACGACGACATTGAATGTCTCGGTATAAGTTCCGTTGCCAAGACCAAGCACAGGCTTTATGGTGATCACGCAGCTGTCATTTACATTATTGTTGACATTTGCTTTAAGATCAAATAGTCCGGGAGTTACGCTGAAGTTACTGCTAGTCGATGTTGTGCTTACAATTTCAAAGGCGGACGCAACACCAAGGTTGGTTACTGTTATTGTCTTTGCCTTGCTATCAACATCGTTAATCGAATACCCTTCTTCAAAGTCTCCGATGTCCAAAGCGCCAGCGATTTCTCCAACCATAACATTAGTCGGCGACCAAACAGCATAGTAGGTAACATTTTCTCTGCTGAACGAGACCAAATCTCCGGGCTGCACTTCCGCAGCAGTAGCGGTTGCTGACAGTGCCCAGCCTGCAAACTCATAACCATCAGTCCTACTAGGCGCTCCGCTCGAAAGAGTAATGCTTACCGGCCATGCGCTACGTTCAGCACTCGTTTGCGGATCAGGAGCTCCTTCACCGCCGTTGGCGTTATAGGTAACGGTAGCGGTATATAGTCCGGGATCAACATATGAATGTCTCACATACATCCACTGTGTGTTAGAGAACGAGAAGAAGTAATAATCTCCCGCCTCAGTGGCTGTTCCAAGAACCTGATAATGTTTAGGCGAACCATCGGTGTATGGAACTACCTCCGTGCTATAAGCCTTTATCGCATCCTTAGCTCCGCTTGTGAACTTAGTTCCTTCGCCTGTTTTGTCTACATACATCCAAAGTCCGCCGTCGGCCGAGTTTCCGTTTCTGTAGACAACGTCAATCGTGTCTCCAGGTTTAACTCCCTTGATTACCATTGCGCGCGCGATAAAGTTGTCATTCTCAACATTGGCCGCGCCGCCCATATTCAATTCCTTTTCAAAGGGGCCTATCGCTTCGCCTGCGGCGTTTGTAAACGATACCGGGCTTTCAGATGTGTATAACCTTATCGTACGATTGGCGCTGTCTTTATTGAGATAGATAGTGGGCTTTAATTGGCCTTGTGTCCAGTTTGGAAGGGTGCTTCCGAGAGGCACATCGTCTACCTCATAATCCATCGAGCTCCAAACATCTAGTTTATCTGTCGGGGTGCCGGGCTCCGTATTCTCATAGTATGCCTCGAACGTTGTATTAGCGTTGAGTATATGCTTAGCTCCGGCCGCGTATGTTTTTCCTCCGGCTGTCCAGCCCATAAACTCATAGCCGGTATAATCTCCA
>JAISVH010000081.1 GCA_031271685.1 Eubacterium sp.
TTTAAAGAAACTGAACGCGCCGAGAACACGGGTTTCTTTGTAATATTCACGCGAAGTTATACATTCCTCATAATAGTCGAATTTCCGACGGACAGGCGCGGTTTTATCTTCTAATTTAGAAAACAATTTCGCGTTTAAAATCTGCGATATGAGAGTGGGGAAAAAGACCAATGCTACGGAAACCGCCAATATTGGCTTGACAGAAAAAAGATAAATTCCCATGACGGCGTAATAGGGAGCGAAATATGTTACTGTCAGAAATATTGACAAAATAAACCATACAGTATTTGCTTTCCCTTCTTCCGCTTTGTTTATGGTATCCAATAATTGCGTATCTTCAAAATTTACCGGCGACAGCCTGCTCATTTTTTTATGCAGATTTATTGAGAGTTTACCTCTGATTTTTTCCGCAAGCATACCTAACATTAAAAATCCCGAACCGTTCAGAATTTGAGATACAACATGGGTTAAACCTAAAACGACCAGCATAATGATTACGCTTTGAACAGCCGCCGATTTATTTGCAAAATCAACAGCAGTATCAAAAAATCTCTGAGTAACGACTGTTGTTATCCCCAAAATAATTCCGTACAGGCTCATATTGCCGTTTGCCGCTAAAAACAAAAGCGGCGCGCTTCCGAATACATTGGGCAATAACTTCAAGAAAGTTTTAACGATATTATATTTTTTTGTTTTATGATTCATATATACCAACCTCTCTGCGATTCAAACAGTCCGGCATAAATGCCGCCCTTTTTTATTAGTGTATCGTGCGAACCCTGTTCGGCTACATGACCGTCCGCAATAACGCAAATGATGTCAGCCAGCCTTGCCGCGCCTAACCGGTGCGTGATAAAAATTGTGGATTTGCCTTTACTTATTTTGCCGAACATTTCATATACCGCACTTTCGGCAGCAGGGTCTAAAGCGGCTGTCGGCTCGTCAAGAATATGGATTGGCGCAGGATTTACGATTGCGCGGGCGATGGCGACCCTTTGCCATTCGCCGCCCGAAATATCAACGCCGCTTTCGCTGATTTTTCCCAACGGCGTGTTAAGTCCGTCAGGAAGTTTTTTTACTGCTTCATTCAGTTCAAGAAGCTGAACAGCATTCTCTATATTTTCAATATCCGCTCCCATTTCACGGACATTTCCGATACCTATACTGTCAACCATAGGAATCTGATATTTCGCAAAATCCTGATAGACGACTGAAAATAGTGCTTTCAATTCAGCTTGAGTGAAATCGCGGAGATTTTTTCCGTCAATTAAAATATCTCCGATGTAATTGTCATATAAACCGGTCAAGAGTTTTGTGACAGTCGTTTTTCCCGCGCCGTTCATACCGACAAAAGCATAATGCTTATGAGCGTACAGCTTTAAATTAAAGTTTTTCAGTATCATTGTTTCAGTTTCCGGATATGCAAAAGATACATCTTGAAACTCAATACATTCCGGTTGAGCAATGGATTCCGCAGGTAAATCCGTTTTGCCCTGCTTTTCGGAAAGCCGGGCAAAATTCGAAAAATCCCGAATAAACTCTCTGTGCTTTATTATTTCTTCAATCGCGTAAGAAAGACTCCAAGATATTGTTTGCACTAAAGAAAAAGCAGCCGATACAAGTCCCATAAACATACCGATACTGATACCGCCTGAACTTAACGGAACAATAAGCACGCCGACAACTAAAAAAGAAATTGCTAACGTAATTATGCCGGCGCTTTTCTTTTTTAGGAGTTTGCGGCGTTCAGCTTTAAAAGTGATTTTATAGGCGGTCATAAATTTTTCATGCCATTTCAGGTTCAGCGCGTCAGAATATCCGAAAAGCGCGCGTTCTTCCGCATTTTCACGTCCGGTTAAAACATCTTTTAAATAATCAGCCCGACGGGTATGAGCGGCGGCTTCCTTTGAAGCCTCATATGTTACTTTTCCGCTTTTTATTGCTATTTTAAAGAGTGGAACTGAGAAAATCAAAATGATAACAGCAGCCCACCAAACCTGCGCCGCCAATACAAAAAGGATTGAGCATACGCGAATGATTAATTCAGCCATATACAGCAGGGAATCAAAACCGTCGGATATCCACCCCGCAGGGTCGCCGCCTATACGGTTAATTAGTTCCATTGTATCATTATTTTCTATATGGCGGTATTCTAACGCGGCACGTTTCTCCATGACAGCCGTGCGGTAAGTTTCAGTCAGTTTAATCTTGAATTTTTCCCCCGCCAAATCAAAAAGTGCATAACTGAAATGCCCATATATGATTAGCAGAAAAAGATACAGCAAAGGCAGGATAATTTGATTTCTGTCTGCCAGTCCGTTGAAAATATTAATAGATGTGTCAATAAAAGCCGCTGTTGCCAGTACCTTAAAAGACGGTACAAGTGCGCGGATTATTTTATTAAACACCAGCAAAGATGCCCAAACCGGAGAAACACTCAACGGTATTTTAATAAAATCCGACAGCTTGTACTCTTTGGAAATAATTTGCATATTCATTTCCTCCTAAAATTTATTAAAATTATTAAAGTTGCATATTAGCATTATACATAGATAGATTGCCTGAGTAATTTTCAAATGTTCCCACCCCGTTTTTGTATACCAAAATTTTCGTCGCCGTCTTATCTATGAAAAAAGTATCATGGCTGACAAATATGACTGTTCCGGGAAAATTGACGAGTGCCCATTCCATACTTTGTATTGACATAATGTCAAGGTGATTGGTCGGCTCGTCCAGTATTATCGTATTGCACCCTGACAGCAGACATTTTATAAGTGCAACCCTTGCGCGCTGACC
>JAISVH010000091.1 GCA_031271685.1 Eubacterium sp.
CGGGGAACCTCCTCCACCGTGGCCACGGGGTTTGTTATTACCACAGCTTCTGCCACGGCAGGTTCTAGGTAGCTGAATTCCTGCAGCATTTCTTCTGTAGTCCGAAAATAAAGCGGTGCCTGCGCCGAAGCGTCGGCATATCCCTGTCCAAATTGTAAAATCTCGCGAAAAATTTTGTCCTGCGAATCAATAAAATGTACATCGCAGGTGGCGACAACCGGCTTATCCAATTTTTTTCCCAATTCAACTATTTTTTTATTATATACCTGCAGTTTAAAATTAGAATCAACCTGCCCCCTCCTAACCATAAACTCATTGTTGGCAATGGGTTGGATTTCTAAATAGTCATAAAATTCCGCAATTTTTATAAGGGCCTCTTCGCTTTTCCCGTCCACTATAGCACGATAAAGCTCGCCTTGCTCACAAGCGCTTCCGATAATTAGGCCTTCTCTTAAAGCCGCAAGCTCCGACATAGGTATTCGCGGCTTTTTATAAAAATAATTAAGATTTGAAAGAGAAACCAATTTATAAAGGTTTTTAAGCCCGGTTTTATTCTTAACCAAAATAATTTGATGATAATAACGCTCTTTTTTAGGATCAACACCCGCAAGCACGGCATTTAAGTCGCCGATATATTTAAGCTGCCTTCCTTTTCTCAACTCTGAAATCAACTTTTTAAAAATTAAAGCAAGAGTTCTTGCGTCGTCCGCGGCACGGTGATGGTTAAAATCACTTATCCCGAAATGCTTTGCCATTAAATCGAGTGAATGCTTTTTATTCGGAATCACCGCGCGGCATATTTTAACGGTGTCTATCGCAGAGTAATCATACATCATCCCGGCACGCAAAAATGCAGCTCGTAAAAATCCTGTGTCAAAGTCAGCGTTATGCGCAATTAAAGGACAAGTCCCGGAAAATTCACAAAATCTATTTAGAACTGTTTTTTCATCCGGCGCCCCGTTAAGCATTTCATCGGTTATCCCGGTAATTTCCGTGATATTGTGAGGAACAGGTCGTCCGGGATCAATAAATGACCGGAACTCATCTACTATTTCAAGCCCCCTGAGTTTTACCGCCCCTATCTCAGTCATTCTATCGTCCTGCGGACTGAATCCGGTGGTTTCTACATCGAATACCACTAATTCATCCTCAAGGTCATAGTTGCCCAATCCAGGAGCCAAAGCCTGTCCGTCATTAACAAAATATGCCTCCATACCGTAAATAAGCTTAAAGTCCGCGCCCGGATTTGAATCCATCAATTTTTCATATGTATTCATAGCCTCCGGATAGGCCTGAATATTTCCATGATCGGTGACTGCCACTGCTCGATGCCCCCACTCGAAAGCGCGCTTTACCAGTGTTGCCGCTGTGGTTACCGCGTCCATATCCGACATATTCGTATGCATATGCAATTCAACGCGCTTTTTAGGCGAATCGTCAATGCGCTTTTTAGAGTCAATAAGCATTATTGATTTAGGTTCGATCAGCAAACTCTTTTCATAGCTGTCATAAGCGGCGTTACCGCTAACCAAAACAGCTTTACCCTCGCTTATAACATCAAAACTGTCCGCCTTTTCGGCCGATGTGAATATTTTGATTGTATGTGATGAAGTATAGTCCGTAAAATTTATATTTATAATTACATTTTGCCCCTGCTTTATTGACTTTTTCTGCACATCGAAAACTTCTCCCCAAAAGACGATTCCCATTGTATCGTCAACGACAGAAGCCATTTCTATTGGCGGCTCTTGTATTTCGCCGCCAAAAATCAATTTTGCTTTTTCGTCGAATTTTTCATGTTTGAATTTTAAGATAGTTTCTATTGGCTTAAAAGCTTCGGGATATTTTCTTCCTCCTTGCCGTTTAAAGTTCGCCGTTCCTGCTGCCAACTCAAAAGAAGATTTATCATGAACGGCTTTCCCAATTATAACTACGGGCGTGTTTTTAACCTCGTTTTCCTGCCTTTTAAGATATTCGCCGACATCAAGCGCTACGTTGCCACTGAAACTGACTTTTATTTCCTTGTCAAAAAAGCCCTTAGCAAGCTTTTCGATCTCGCGGTCTATCTTTTCCTGTTTTAAAATTTCCAATCCTCCGTTTTTTAAAACGATCTCAAAATTCTCGTCATCACTAAAAATTTCAATATCGTCTAAAAAACCGTTTATAACCGTTGCCTTGTAACGCATAAGCTTTATTATATCATATATATAGTCAGGATCAAACAACTCAACGCTATATTTTGGATACACCGTTACATTATTTACTTCTAAGAATGACTTTATTATGTTTGATGTCTCACTTATAACATCAGCCGATATAAGATCATCCGGCCTAATTTGCAATGTCAAAGCGCTTTCCCTTTGATTATGTATTACTGAAACAAGCTCAGACCCGCCTATTAACTTATCAAACGTTAAATCTTCAAAAAATAACTCTAAAGCGCTCATCTTATCAATCCTTATCAACTAAATTCATTAGCTCAAACAAAACTTTTTTTTCCGGGACTTTTTTTATTACTTTTCCTTTTTTAAATATAATCCCTTCTCCTTCTCCGCCTGCAATGCCATAATCAGCTTCACGAGCCTCACCGGGACCGTTTACTGCGCATCCCATAACCGCAATTTTAATAGATTTTTCTATATCCTTCAACGCATCCTCTACCTGCGATGCAAGCTTTACCACATCAATTTTTGTCCTTCCACAGGTGGGGCAAGAAATAATTTCTGCCCCGCTTTTTAAAATCCCCGCCGCTTTTAAAATATCCTTTGCCGCATAAATCTCTCTTTCAGGATCCGCCGTGAGAGACACCCTTATTGTGTCTCCTATGCCATCGCACAAAAGAGAACCTATCCCGACAGCTGATTTTATCAATCCCATACGCTCCGTCCCCGCCTCTGTTACGCCTATATGAATGGGATAAGGAGTCTCTGCGGACAAAATACGATTGGCGGCGATGTTTGTCTTCACATCTGAAGCTTTTACCGATACGACTATATCATCAAAACCCAAATCATTCAAAAATGAAATCTGACGCAAAGCGCCCTCAGCCAAAGCATTTGCATTCGGACCGCCATGCTTTAAAAGCAAATCTTTTTCCACAGAACCGCAGTTCACACCGATACGAATGGGAATCCCAACTGTTTTACAAGCCTCCACAATTGCTTTTACACGATCTTTATCTCCAATATTGCCGGGATTTATCCTTATCTTATCCGCTCCGGCTTTTACCGATTCAAGCGCTATTCTATAATCAAAATGTATATCCGCCACCACCGGCATGCTTACGGAATTTTTTATTGCGGGTATAAGCTTTACATCCGCTATGTCAGGTATGCTTACCCTTATTATCTCACAACCGACCGCCTCCAGTCGCTTAGCCTGATTAACATTGCCTTCAATGTCGCCTGAAGGCAAATTAAGCATCGACTGAATATACACTTTTTCATTTCCTAATGCTATATTTCTAATCTTAACAATTTTTTTGCTCATATTATTCCGCCGCCGAAAAGCAGTTTTCTTATATCATTAAATGTCACCACCAACATAAACAACATCAACAGGGCAAATCCTGCAAAATGTATAGCACCCTCGACCTCCGCCTTGATCGGCCTTCTGCGCACCGCCTCGACGCAGAAAAAAATAAACCTTGCACCGTCCAGAGCTGGTATTGGAAGTAAATTAAAAATGCCAACATTTATTGTTATTAACGCAAAAAGATTAAGTCCGTTACTAAACGCAAAAAATATGCCTTCTTCAACCGTTCTTCCCGCTTCAATGGCACTAGTTACGCTTTGCTCGATAACGTTTACTATTCCCACGGGACCAGAAAAGCTGTTCAGTCCGTAAGCGCCACTGATTATATCCTTTATTGACATAACTATAAGTCTCGACATACTAAACATCTGCCCGAAACTTTCTCTGAATATGTTTGAAAATCCTACCGTCTCAGAGAAAACAAAAAAATCACGGGTTATTTCATAACCCCCGCGGTCATTTTCTTTTGAAGCAAACGAAACGTTTTCTAGCAAAATTTCTTTTCCGTTTCTTCTCACTAAAAAATCAACTGACGGTCCCGACTTGCTGTTTGACATACTGTATCCAATATCATAAACAGGACTATGGATCGTCAGATTGTTTATCTTTATTATTTCATCGCCAACCATTAGCTTCTCGTTTGATACGGCGTCTTTAGTAAAACTTGAAATTACGCGCGTTGGTACTTCCCCACCAATGCCGACCAATATAAAGCAGGCTATCAAGCCTAAAACCAGGTTTAGAAACGCACCCGCCAAAATAACTATCATCCTCTGCCACACCGGCTTGTTTTTAAACGAATCGGGATCGCCATTATCCTCCATATCCTCTCCTAACTGCACCGAGCCGCCTATTGGAAAGACTTTTAACGCGAATATCGTGTCGTTTTTTAATTTTCTCTTAAAAAATCGGGGACCCATCCCTAGAGAAAATTCATAAACCCGCATTTTAAAAATGCGCGCAGCCAAATAATGCCCTAGCTCGTGAACAACTATGATTATAAAAAAAATAAATACCGCGATTATTATGGTCAACGTAACACTCATTTTCTTATTGCCCTTTCGACAAATTCGCCCGCCTGAACCCCAGATTTTAATATATCGTCAAGCGTTGGATTTTCTATGTATTTTACATTTTTAAATGCATATTCAACTAATTCAAAAATTTCATAAAAGCTTATTATATTATCTAAAAACGCGGCGACCGCCCTTTCATTCGCTCCGTTTATTACGCTACCCGCGTTGCCTCCCTTTTCCGCCGCCAACCTCGCAAGTGAAAGACATTTAAAAGTCTCATCATCCGGCTTTTCAAAGGTTAAGCTGCCTGCTTTTAAAAGCGACAAGGGCTCTGCCGCGCACGGTAGCCTTTCCGGATAACTTAACGCGAACTGGATGGGCAGCCGCATATCCGAAACGCCCATTTGGGCGATCACCGAGCCGTCGATATATTCAACCGCCGAATGTATTATGCTCTGTCTATGAATCACTATCTCAATTTGTGAAGGACTCACTCCAAAAAGCCAAACTGCCTCGATAAGTTCTAACCCTTTATTCATTAAAGTTGCACTATCAATAGTTATTTTTTGCCCCATCCTCCAGTTTGGGTGTCTAAGAGCCTGATCCTTTGTCGCTCCCTTAAGCATTTCGGTGGTATATCCGAAAAAAGGACCCCCTGAAGCGGTAAGAATGATTTTTTTTAAGCTAACCCTATTATTCCCCATCAAGCACTGAAATATTGCCGAATGCTCAGAATCTACCGGTATGATCTTTACTTTTTTTTCAAACGCCGATCTCATGACTAAATTACCGCCCGCAACTAACGCTTCCTTGTTGGCAAGAGCTATAGTATTTCCAGCGTTTATTGCCTCAAGTGTCGGCAATAATCCGGCCATACCAACTACCGCGTTTAAAGTTATATCAGATTTTATAGCGGCGGCTTCTAACAAACCGTCGGTGCCGCAGGTTATTTTAGTCGAAGTATCGGCCAATCGCAACTTTAATTCCCCGTAAAAGTTTTCGTCAGATATACAAACAAGCGGAGCTTTAAACTCCCGGGCCTGCTCTGAAAGAAGAGCGGCATTTTTTCCCCCGCTTAATGCGCTTATCTTAATATTATGCGCCCTAGCTACGCTTAATGCCTGTTGTCCTATAGCCCCGGTGGACCCTAATAAAGAAAATGTTTTAACCATTGAACCTAAAATATCCCCCTTATAAATAGGGCTTTAAAGGGTTCTAAATACATTAATGCGTTGTATACAAACGGGGCTACCAATAACACCGAATCAAATCGATCCAAAACCCCTCCGTGCCCGGGCATAATATGTCCAAAATCCTTTACCATACATTGTCTCTTAATGATTGACGCGCACAAATCTCCCATTACCCCAAGCACCGAACATCCCAAACCGATCAATATAAGATAAAACTTATCCACCTCAAACGACGCCTCAATAAATGACGGCTCCAGTCCAGACATAGCGTGCGGAAACAATCCATATAGCCAATAAAGAAAATTCGGACCGTTGCTCTCATACAACCAACCGATAAGATACGCGGCGGTTCCAGAACAGATTATGCCGCCGGCAAATCCCTCCCAACTCTTTTTAGGGCTGATTTTTGGAGCCATCTTGTGTTTTCCAAAAAATGTTCCTATGAAATAAGCTCCCGCATCCCCTACCCAAGTAACCAACAACATGAAAACGATGCAAAAAATCGCGTGCTTATTATAGTTAAGTCTTGACAAAGGTATGCATGACAGTGAAATAGGAAAAGCGATTGAAATAAAAGCGACTAGCGACACCTGTTCAAATCTTACCCTCTCGTGCATAAACAGCATGATTCCAAAAAGAGCCAAAATAAAAAGTCCGGAGATGATTTCCAGTCTGTTTCTGAACGGGTAAACGCAAAGTATAAAAGGAAAAGAAACAACAAAGACAAGGCTTATCGCGGTAAAAGCCTTGTTTTTTAAATATTCGGTGGCCAAAAGCATCTCATATACCGCTATGGCGGAGAGCGCCGCCACAACAGCGCAATATAAATAAAGATTATTCAGTAGAATAATAACAATCGCGACCGGTATTGCCACGGCCGCAGTAATGATTCGTCTAAGCATCAACTTTTTCCTTTGAAAATCAAATATTAGCCGTTTAAAAGCTTTTCCAAATCCAACGCCGACATCCGCATCCGTTTTTAGGTTTCTTCCATGGTCATTCCAAATATCAAAAACGCTATACGACTGCCTTTAAATTTTCTCCCGTCTCAATAATAAACTTATTGCGTAATTAAAATGCGCTGTCACCGGCTTTGCTAGTTGACTTATTTACTCTTTATGCTCCCAAACCGCCGTTCTTTAGTTGAATATCGGCGAAAAGCCTCGATTAAATCCTCTTTAGTAAAATCAGGCCAAAAAACATCCAAAAAAACAAGCTCCGCATATGCCAACTGCCACAACAAAAAATTTGAAACGCGCTTATCTCCGCCTGTGCGAATCAATAAATCTACAGGAGGGAGTTCGGCAGTGTATAAATACCGCTCGAAAACCCTCTCATCAATATCCGAAAATGTTAACTCGTCAATGATTATACCCTTAACGGCATTTACGATTTCAGCATGCCCTCCATAATTTACCGCTATCGTCACTGCGGTTCCTGTGTTGTTTTCAGTGAGCCTAACGCAGTCATTAATCTTGTTGACAAGCTTTTCAGAAAGCGCGCCGATATCTCCTATAAAAATTATCCTAGCGTTCCTTTTATGGATATCGGCAAACTCATCAAGATAAGATTCAAAAAGATCAAACAAAATATTTATTTCAGATTTTGGACGTTTCCAATTTTCGGTTGAAAACGCATAAAACGTAACAAAGGGAACCGACATTTCTATACAGGCGTCAACCGTTCGCCTGAAAGCTTCGGCCCCTTTTTTATGTCCGAACCCTCTCGGCATTCCGCGCCCTGTTGCCCATCTACCGTTGCCGTCCATTATTATTGCGACATGATCAGGAACTATAAACTTAGAATCGATATCCATTTCTATACCGTCATAATTTCTTTTTCTTTCATCTTGCACACTTCATCAACTTTTTCGATATGTTTATCCGTGGATTTTTGCGTATCTTTTTCGCAGTCTTTCAAATCGTCTTCGGTGATCTCAGAGCCTTTTTTCATAGCCTTAAATTTATCCATCGCATCCCGCCGGATATTTCGAATATTGACTTTTGCCTCTTCTCCATATTTGTGGATAGTTTTAACAAGGTCTTTCCTTCGCTCCTCTGTTAGCTGTGGAAATACAATCCTAAGGGCTTTCCCATCGTTTGTGGGATTAATGCCAATATCCGAAGCTAAGATAGCCTTTTCTATAAGTTTAAGAGCGCTCTGATCCCAAGGCTGAACAACCAAGATACGCGCTTCGGCCACCGAAATAGCCGCAACTTGATTAATTGGAGTCAGCGCTCCATAATAATCCACCATTATTTTATCCAATACGCCCGGATTGGCTCGCCCCGCACGAATTGTGGAAAACTCATACTCCAACTGCGATATGCACTTATCCATCTTTACTTCGGCCTCTTTTAACACATCTTTCATAACTATCCCCTCTCTGATGTTAATTTATTACTATTGTGCCTATTTTTTTACCCATTATCGCATCGTAGATATTGTCCGGACGATGAAGGTTAAAAACCAACAGCGGCGTATTGTTCTCAACGCACATTGCCGCAGCGGTTCCATCTAATACGCGCAACCCGTTCACAAGTATGTCTTTCGGTTTAAGTGTTTCAAATTTTACCGCATCATCAAATTTAAGCGGATCTTTATCATATATTCCATCCACCATTGTGGCTTTAAGTAAAATATCGGCGTCTAATTCAGCCGCTCTTAATGCCGCCGCCGAATCAGTTGAAAAAAACGGGCTGCCCGTGCCGCATCCAAAAATTACGATACGTCCCTTTTTAAAATGGCTCAACGCCTTTTGCCTAACATAGGGTTCCGCTAGCTGCTGCATCGCTATTGCCGTTTGAACTCTAACCTCACAGCCCATGTTTTCCAAAACGTCGCCAACCGCAAGCGCATTCATGGTAGTGGCAAGCATTCCGATATGGTCGGCTCGCGCCCTGTCCATATTCTCGCTTGACCTTCCTCTCCAAAAATTGCCGCCACCAACAACAATCCCAATTTCTACCCCTACATCATGGCATTTTTTAATGCTTTTGCAGATACCTGTGACGGTCGCCAAATCTATCCCCGCTTTATGTTCGCCGGATAAAGCTTCGCCGGACAATTTTAAAATTACCCTTTTATACTTTGCAGCCGTCATAAAACCCCCGTTATCAATTATTCAAAAACCCTCAGTTTCCCGATTATCTCAGCAGCCTTTTCAATATCAGCGCATTTCTCATCGAATTCCCTTTCCGTAAGATAATCGGTGATAAAAGCCTTTTCTTCTTCCAAAGCATTTTTTCTATGTATAAACTCAATGCCTTCATTCCCAAAAACCTTAAATATGTCGGCTGCTTGGGCAGATTTAAGCCTAACATAAAAACGATGAGTCATATCTTTGTAATTTAAAATCGGGTTTTCGTTTTCGCAAGATTCTTCCCAAAACATTGATTTTTCGACATTGTCCTTAAGAGCGTTAACTATATCTGAAAGCACTGCGCTTGCTGTCGGCAGTTTACCTGCGCCCTTTCCGTAAAACAATACCTCTCCCCTAGCCTCGCCATGCACTAGCACGGCATTAAAAACGTCATTAACGGTAGAAAGTTGGCAGTCAGATGGAATAAACGCCGGAAAAACCATAACGATCAGCTTTCCCTTTTCCTTTTTTGCCCATCCAATAAGCTTTACCGCGCATTTAAAATTATCAGCGTATTCCATGTCGGGAAGCGTTATATTCGTAATGCCTTCTGTGTGCACATGAGCGGGAAAAATATGCCTTCCAAAACAAAGGGATGCCAAAATACAAATTTTTCTGCATGTATCGTGACCCTCGACATCAGCCTCGGGATTCCGCTCAGCGTAACCGAAATCTTGCGCCATCTTTAACGCGTCGCCAAAATTCATACCTTCGGCGAACATCTTGGACAATATAAAATTTGTAGTTCCGTTAAGTATCCCCTTGATTTCAGTAACGACATCAGTCGGCAGGCATTGATGCAAGGGGCGTATAAGCGGGATTCCCCCGCCCACGCTGGCCTCGAAAAAAAAGCTCACTCCTTTTTCGGCGGCAATTTTTAAAAGCTCCGCCCCCTTTTGGGCGACTAGCTCTTTGTTAGAGGTTACAACACTTTTTCCGGCAAGCAAAGATTGCTTGACAAAGTCATACGAAAAAGTCGCCCCTCCGATAAGCTCAGCCACGACCTCAACTTCGGGATCTTTTAAAATGACTTCAAAATCCTTTACGAATCTATCCGCATAAGGGCTGTCATTAAAGTCCCTTAAGTCAAGTATATATTTTATATCTAAATCTCGACCCGCACGCTGTTCAAGGTTTTTTTTGTTTTTATAAAAAACCTCAACCGTACCGGACCCAACCACTCCATATCCTAAAACTGCAATTTTCGACATTATTATTGACCGAATTCCCCTGTTAATTTTTTGTTATTTAAAATAGTATAGCATAATTTTTGACTTTTTACAAGTGTTTTTTTAATGCTTTTTTCAAATATTGCCCGGTATAAGACTTTTTGTTTTTGGATATCTCCTCCGGTGTTCCCATGGCTACTACCATACCTCCATTGTCGCCTCCCTCCGGGCCTAGATCAATGACATAATCGGCCGTTTTTATCATATCCAAATTATGCTCTATCACTAAAACCGTATTACCGTTGTTCGCCAAAGTTTGAAGCACCTCAATAAGCTTGTGCACATCCGCGGCATGAAGCCCGGTGGTCGGCTCGTCTAAAATATAAATCGTCTTTCCGGTAGGGCGCTTAGAAAGCTCAGAAGCTAGTTTCACCCGCTGAGCCTCGCCTCCGGACAATGTGGTCGCCGACTGCCCTATTTTAATATATCCCAAACCAACATCATATAAAGTCTGCATTTTTCTTGCAACTTTAGGGATATCCGCAAAAAACTCCAACCCTTCTTCAACGGTCATCTTCAAAACATCATTAATATTTTTGCCCTTATATCTTATCTCTAAAGTTTCACGATTATAGCGCTTACCTTTACACACCTCGCAAGGAACATACATATCCGGCAAAAAGTGCATCTCTATCTTGATTATCCCATCACCCTCACAAGCTTCACAACGCCCCCCCTTGACATTAAACGAAAACCTTCCGGCGCCGTAGCCTTTTATTTTTGCCTCTTTGGTAAAAGCGAACAAATCACGTATATCAGTAAATACACCGGTATAAGTAGCGGGATTAGAGCGCGGGGTTCTTCCTATAGGCGACTGATCAATATCTATAACTTTATCCAAATATTCAAGCCCTTTAATTGATTTAAACTTTCCCGGTCTTACCCTTGAGCGATTCAGCTTTGCAACTAAATGCTTATAGATTATTTCGTTTACAAGCGAGCTTTTTCCACTTCCAGATACTCCTGTAACGCAAGTGAATACCCCCAGAGGAATATCGGCGTCTATATTTTTAAGGTTGTTTTCCGCGGCTCCTCTTATTTTAAGCCAACGACCGTCAAGCGCACGCCTTTGTTTAGGAATCTCGATTTTCTTTTTTCCGCATAAATATTGACCGGTAATAGATTCTTTACAGCTTTCAATATCTTTTGGTCTTCCCGAAAATATAACCTGCCCTCCATGCACCCCCGCTCCTGGCCCGATATCTACGATATAATCGGCGCTGCGCATTGTCTCCTCATCGTGCTCAACCACTATAAGCGTATTTCCCAAATCCCTCAGATGTTTAAGAGTACCTATAAGCTTGTCATTGTCGCGTTGATGCAATCCTATACTTGGCTCATCCAGTATATAAAGCACCCCCATAAGAGAACTCCCTATTTGCGTCGCCAGACGGATACGCTGGCTTTCCCCTCCTGACAATGTTCCGGCGGAACGAGCAAGATTCAAATAATCCAAACCCACCCTTTGTAAAAAAGTGAACCTCTCCTTTATCTCCTTAAGTATAGATTCCCCAATCAACATTTGACGCTCGGTCAATTCCATACCATCAACAAACTCAAGCGCATCGTTAACACTCATTTTACAAAAATCGCTGATATTTTTATCTGAAACAGTAACGGAAAGTGCTTCTTTATTTAAACGATCACCCTTACATTCGTTGCAGGGTATGTCGCTCATATAATTTGCTATATCTTCGCGAGAGTAACTGCTCCCCGTCTCACGATAACGCCGCTCCAAGTTGTTCACCAAACCTTCAAAGTGCGTCCGATAAACACCGTGCCCCGACTCATAGGTGCGTCTTACCTCTATTTTTTCACCATCCGTCCCGTATAAAAATATTTCTATTATTTTAGCAGGCAAATCCTTAAGCGGAACATCAAGTGAAAATTTATAATGGCTTGCAAGCGCATCAAAATACATTTGGGCTATTGAACCATCTACATACCGCCATCCTGAAGCTTTAAACCCGCCTTCTCTTACCGATAGTTCCATATTCGGCATGATAAGCGCGGGATCTATCCTCGTTATCATCCCCAACCCCCCACATTTTTGGCAGGCGCCATAAGGATTATTAAATGAGAACATGCGGGGAACCAGTTCCTCCATGCTCACTCCGTGTTCGGGACAAGCATAGTTCTGTGAAAATCGCATTTCCTCACCGCCGATAACGTCCACTCCTATTACCCCACCGGTAAGAGTCCCTGCAATTTCTAAGCTGTCAGAAAGACGCGAAGCGATATCTTTTTTTATTACCAATCTGTCAACTATCACGTCTATTTCATGTTTTTTGTTCTTTTCAAGCTTTATTTTTTCATTAAGATCATATATTATCCCGTCTATCCTTACGCGCACAAAACCTTGCTTTTTTATGCCGTCCAGTTCTTTTTGATACTCTCCTTTGCGCCCCCTGACAATAGGAGCCATAATCTGTACGCGCGTACCTTCTGACAGCCTAGTTATCTGATCCACAATTTGATCTATTGTCTGCTGTTTTATCTCCCTGCCGCAAACTGAACAATGAGGTACCCCTATCCTGGCATATAGAAGTCTGAGATAGTCATAGATTTCGGTTACCGTCCCCACAGTTGAGCGCGGGTTCTTTGAAGTAGTCTTTTGATCAATCGATATAGCAGGTGAAAGCCCCTCGATACTGTCAACATTCGGCTTCTCCATTTGACCCAAAAACATTCGCGCATAAGACGACAAGCTTTCGATATACCTCCTCTGACCATCGGCATAAATAGTGTCAAATGCCAACGATGACTTGCCAGAGCCGGAAAGCCCAGTCATCACTATAAGTTTGTCTCTGGGCAGTTCTAAATCTATATTTTTAAGGTTATGCTCTCTCGCTCCCTTGATTATTATCTTATTAACAGCCATTTATACTCCTTTTACTGACAACGGGACACTATTTCTGCAAATCCGCAATCAAGTCCCTGAAATATGCCGCCTGCTCAAAGTCAAGTATTTTGGCGGCTTCTTTCATAAGCACAGTATATTTCTTTATAAACGAGTCTCGTTCAGACTTAGTCAGCTTCTTTTCGCGCTTGCCGCCACCGCCCTCGGTTTTAGAAGAAATTTCTAAAATATCTCTTACATTCTTTACTATAGTTTTTGGAATGATTCCATGCTTTTCGTTATACTCAGCCTGAATACCGCGCCGACGCAGCGTTTCGGTTATCGCCAGCTCCATCGAACGAGTAACGCTGTCCGCATACATGATCACTTCGCCGCTCGAATTACGCGCCGCGCGCCCTATTGTTTGGATAAGACTTGTCCCGCTTCGCAAAAAACCCTCCTTGTCCGCATCCAAAATCGCCACCAACGACACCTCCGGCAAGTCAAGTCCCTCGCGTAATAGGTTTATTCCTACCAAAACATCAAATTCGCCCAAACGTAAATCCCGGATTATCTCCATTCGCTCCATTGTGTCCACATCGTGATGCATATATCTCACCCTAACGCCGTACCGCTCAAGAAAATCAGTTAAATCCTCCGCCATTTTTTTTGTAAGCGTAGTAACCAATACACGTTCTTTTCTTTCAGCACGTATATTTATTTCCGACAACAGATCTTCAACTTGTCCCTCGGTAGGCTTTACGGAAACAAGAGGGTCTAGCAGGCCCGTTGGCCTTATCACCTGTTCGACTATCTGGGATGAGCGCTCCTTTTCAAAATCACCTGGCGTAGCCGAAATAAAGACAGCTTGATTTATCTTTCGGTAAAATTCGTCAAAATTCAACGGTCTGTTATCATAAGCTGAGGGCAATCTAAACCCAAATTCAATAAGATTTTTCTTGCGGGCCGCATCTCCCCCATACATTCCGCGAACCTGAGGCAAAGTTACATGGCTTTCATCCACCAATAACAAGAAGTCGTCGGGAAAATGATCTATAAGCGTTATCGGCGTACTGCCCGGAGAACGTCGAGCTAAAACGCGAGAATAGTTTTCAATTCCCTTACAAATACCTATTTCACGAAGCATTTCAAGGTCATATTTTGTCCGCTGAGCTATTCGCTGCGCCTCGATAAGCTTATGCTCGGCGGTGAATTTTTCGACCTGTTCCTCCATTTCACGCTCAATATCATTCAGCGCTTCACCTATCTTCTGCTGTGAAACAATATAGTGAGTCGCGGGAAAAACAACCGTATGAGACAATTTTCGCTTAATGTTTCCGGTTATTATTTCAAATTCCCAAATATCTTCAACCTCATCACCGAAAAAGCTGATTCTCAACGCTGTCTCCACCGGATTACCAACCGGGAATATCTCAACAACGTCCCCTCGAACCCTGAACTTGCCTCTGATAAAATTGATATCATTGCGCTCATACTGTATATCCACCAAACGAGTAAGAAGAGTCTCTCTCGAAACGTTCACGCCTTTGCGTATTGAGATCACATTGGTGCGATAATCCTCAGGGCTGCCAAGACTATAGATACAAGAAACGCTAGACACAATAATGACATCTCGTCGCTCAGCCAATGAAAAAGTCGCAGAGTGACGCAAACGATCGATTTCATCGTTGATCGCGCTGTCTTTCTCAATATACGAATCGGTTGACGGTATATACGCCTCCGGTTGATAATAATCATAATAGCTTACAAAATACTCCACCGCATTGTCGGGAAAAAATTCTTTAAATTCACCGCAAAGCTGAGCGGCAAGCGTCTTATTGTGGGCGATGACCAAAGTCGGTTTATTTACGTTAGCTATAATGTTTGCCATTGTAAAAGTTTTGCCCGAACCGGTAACTCCCATCAACGTCTGTTCTTTATCGCCTCGAATTATTCCGCTGCTTAGCTTTTCAATTGCATATGGCTGGTCTCCTGTTGGCTTATACTCAGATTTAAGTGAAAATTTTTCCATAAGCTCAGTCTCTCCATATTTGGGGCAAAGTATGATTATATCTCATAGACCACTCACCATCTCGACCTATTATTATATGGTCGATCAGATCAATGTCGAGCGCCCTTAGGGTTTTCCATATCTCAACCGTGGAGTTTAAATCATTTTTTGACGGCATGCTACTCCCGTTAGGGTGATTATGAGCAATCGCAAGCATATTGCTTTTTGCCCTTAAAGCTGACTCCGCCACCACCCTCATCGAAATATTAACACTGCCGAATGTCCCGTCGCAAAGCTTTTCTTCTCCGATCAAATTCAATTGGTCATCAAAAAAAATCGAATGTATTTCCTCCGCTGCGGCATTTATGAACAGTGCTTTGCTGTATTCAAACATCAGCTCCGAATTGTTAAGCAACATTGTTCCCTTATATTTTTCAGTCAGATAAAACCTTGAAAGAAGTCGGAAAAAGCAAATCATGCTAGCTGCATGTTCACCAATTCCAGGGATTTTAATAAGCTCTTCATAAGGCGCGCTTAACACCCCTATAAGAGATTTAAAATTATCAACAAGCAGATGCGCGATAGAATTTGTATCTCCATAGGGAATCGCATAAAACAGCAGTATTTCTAAAATTTCATGATCCGGCTTTCCTTCTATCCCTCGCGCTAAAAACTCTTCTTTTTTCCTTTGCCGATGTCCATAATGAGTATGTTTTTGTTTTTTCTTTTCACTCATTAAATACAGCCCCTTTGGCAGCGTTAGTCACCAAATTTGAATATCGCTTAAGATATCCGCTTAAATCTTTTTTTAATATATTCGTTTTTTTCTTTCTTTCCTCAATTACCTCTTCAGCAACTAACAAATTTATCCTTCTGTCCGGTATATTTATTTCAATTTGATCACCGTCATGTATATAAGCGATCAGACCGCCCTCCGCCGCTTCGGGAGCGACATGCCCTATGGCAGCTCCGCGGCTCGCACCGCTGAAACGCCCGTCGGTGACCAGAGCTACCTCTCCGTCAAGGCCTTTTCCGGCAATTGCAGCCGTGGGGGCTAACATCTCAGGCATCCCCGGTCCTCCTTTAGGACCCTCATAACGGATCACCACAACATCGCCCGGAACTATTTCGTCTTTTAAAACGGCATCAACCGCTGCCTGTTCGCCGTCAAACACTTTTGAGGTTCCCTTGAAACACATCATTTCAGGCTTTACCGCTCCTTGTTTAACAACACAGCCGTTAGGCGCCAAATTACCTTTCAGTATGGCTATGCCGCCGTCTCTCCTTATGGGATCGTCCGCTTTATGAATTACAATTCCGTCAGCCTCTTTTGCCTTTTTTAGCCTGTCGCCCTGAGATCCGTCCGCCGTAAGTGCGTCAACCCTAATCAAATCCAATTTAGCTAACTCTTTCATAACCGATTGTATACCGCCACAAGCGTTTAAATCCTCTATAAATACGTCGCTGGCAGGATTAAGCTTCGACAGTTGAGGAACATTACGACTTATTCGGTCAATATCGTCAAGAGTTACACCGACGCCAGCCTCATGTGAGATTGCAAGTAAATGCAAAACCGTATTCGAGCTCGCGCCGATTGCCATATCCACAGCGAGAGCGTTTTCAAAGTTCTTTTTTGTTAAAATATCAGAAGGACGAAGATTTTTACCTAAGACCGACATTATCATCTCGCCGGTTTCTTTAGCTATCCTCCGCCTCGCTGATGTCACAGCCGGCTCGGTGCCACTTCCTGGCAAGGAAAGGCCTATCGCCTCGGTCAAACAGTTCATTGAATTCGCCGTATACATTCCTGAGCAAGAACCGCAAGTAGGACAAGCATTGTCCTCAAAATCCTTGATATCCGCATCAGTTAACTCACCGTTGGAGTGTTTTCCGATAGCCTCATATATTTCCGAATATCCTACTCTTTTACCCATCACATTCCCGGCATACATAGGGCCGCCGGACACAAAAACAGACGGAAGGTCAAGCCTTGCCGCCGCCATTATCATGCCGGGAACTATCTTGTCACAATTGGGTATAAACACTGCCGCATCCAAAGGGTGAGCAATAAGCATTACCTCTATGCTATCAGCAATAAGCTCACGGGACGCAAGCGAATACCTCATTCCCTGATGGTTCATCGCCAATCCGTCACACACCCCAATAGTAAAAAATTCAAACGGCACTCCGCCCGCATTGCGTATGCCATCCTTTACCGCACGGGATATCTCTCTTAAATGCGAGTGTCCCGGAACATAGTCGCTAGCCGCGCAGACCACCCCAACAAACGGCCTTTTCATTTCATTGTCGTTAAGCCCCAACGCTTTTAGCAGCGCCCTATGCGGCGTGCGTTTCACTCCTTTGGTCAATAGCTCGCTTCTCAAACTTGCTCACTCCTTTTAAAATTCAACATCCAACCAATTGGCCAATCTGCTTGATTTTAGATAGTAAAGTATTTTTAACTATTATTTCAATGTCATAAAGCGCGTTGATATTTAGTTCAGTTTGTTTAACTTACATCCCAAAATTGCGGCTCCTATCACCCCTGCATCGTTATTCAGCTCACAAGCGACAATTTTTGTCTCAAAGTCGCTGTAACCGGCAAAAATTTGAGATTTTACCTCTTTGCGAAGCGGAGCTAGCAAGTTTTCCCCCTCGTTGGATATTCCTCCGCCTATGCACACACATTCAGGTCTAAAAATATTTATGACATTTGCAACCCCGCAAGCCAAATAACGTATATAAGACTCAATCACCGCTCTTGCCGCTTCATCTCCTGACTTCGCTGCGTCAAACGCGGTGCGCGCACTTATCCTCCCTGCTTTTTCCGCTAACTCTTTTATTTTTGAACCCGGATTATTTAAAATCGCTTCATTCGTCATTCTTATAAGTCCGGTAATAGACGAAAAAGTCTCAAAACAGCCATTTCTGCCGCAAGAACATTTCGGCCCGTTTATGTCGATTACAATATGCCCCAGCTCACCGCCCTCGAAACGTTCGCCGTGAAAAATCTCACCATTAAATATTATCCCCGACCCGACACCGGTGCCAAGTGTTATCACTACCGCGCTTGACGCTCCCCTTGCGGCTCCGGCCAAATATTCGCCATACGCAGCCGCGTTAGCGTCGTTTTCAACCGACACCATAATCCCATCTATTCCGGCGGAATTTTCTATGTCAGCTTTTAAATTTACATCATGCCAACCTAAATTATTCGCGGCGTAAACGATTCCTTTATCTTGGTCACAGCAGCCGGGACATCCTATCCCGACTGTTCTGATTCCGACATACGATTTGATCGCATCTCGGATTAGATATATTATATCAGCGCAAATCTCACTATATGCTCGAGCCGGTCGCGTCTTAATAGATTTTTTGCAGATGATTTTACGGCCTTCCTCAACTACACCAAGCGTAATATTTGTACCTCCGATGTCAACCCCGATGCAACGCTCCATATTCGACATATCCCCCATATAATGTTAAGGCAATACCGCACAGCTCTGACGTTCAAAGAACGCAGTCGGATTTTTCATCAAACTAGGTAATTTTGCCGCGAATATCCGTTGATATTTAAGGCAAAATTAACGAAGTTTGGCGAGAAATATGTAAATGATTTGTGAGCCAAGCCGCTATACGTGATTTGTGCGGTTTTGCCTTAATATTATATCATAAATTTCTTGCATATGCAATAGTTTTATGATATACTGAAACAAACTGTAACATGAAGAGAAAGACCAACTATGAAAAGTCAAGCTTTTTCTAAAAAATATTATTTAGAAAAAGCTTGAGAGAGCATGAGCGCCAACAAGACTTGTCGCTGCCAAGCCTGAGAGTGAAAAGTCGAGCTATTTACGAACTTCGTAAGGCCGATTTTCGGTTAGAACAGAATAAAGAATATTACACATTTTCCGAGTAACGGTGCCTATGATGTTTGCCATCGGCAATCTTCTTCTGATAAAAGGCCGAAAGTACCGGATCAGGCTTTTTGCCGACACTTGCAATCAACGCGGCTTGAAACAGAGCGCTGAGCAGAGAATCAAATGAATTATTTCGACTCCGCTCTTTCCCTTATCGCTATTATATAAAATAATAGCTTAGTTTTAAAGAGCTGTAGGATCTCTTTAAAAACCTAAATATATTATACAAGGAAGATTAAAATCATGGCAAAATATGTTATCGGCGTAGATTTCGGAACATTGTCAGGCCGGGCCGTATTAGTGGAAACCGGTACCGGAAAAGAGCTTTGCTCGTCCGTTTATAATTATCCCCACGCGGTGATTTACGACGCTTTGCCCACAGGAGAGCCACTTGGGGCCGACTGGGCCTTGCAACACCCCGAAGACTATATCCGAGTTTTAAAAGAAACAATACCTGACATCCTTAAAAAAAGCGGTATAGATCCCAGAGAAATCATAGGAATAGGCACAGACTTTACAGCCTGTACAATTCTACCGGTTAAAGCAGATGGAACGCCACTTTGTCTAATTCCTGAGTTTAAGCGCAACCCCCATGCCTGGGTAAAACTTTGGAAGCATCACTCCGCGCAGGACAAAGCAAACCGCCTGAATGAAATAGCAGCGCAACGCGGTGAGCCATGGCTAAAAAACTACGGCGGCAAAATATCAAGCGAGTGGGCAATCCCTAAAATATGGCAAATTCTAGACGAATCGCCTGAAATCTATGCCGCCGCAGAACGGTTTATTGAAGCGGCCGACTGGATAATCTGGCAGCTTTGTGGAAAAGAAACCAGAAACAGCTGCACCGCGGGATATAAAGAAATTTGGAATAAAGACACAGGCTATCCGTCAAAAGAATTTTTTAAAGCTCTTGATCCCCGCCTTGAAAACGTAGCCGAAAGCAAGCTCGGAGCAGTAATAACGCCGCCGGGAAAGAAAGCAGGTGGACTAACGGCAGAAATGGCAAAATTGACCGGACTTAAAGAAGGTACGGCGGTTGCAATCGGCAATGTTGACGCACATGTTTGCGCTGCGGCGGTCGGCATTGACGGGCCGGATAAAATGCTTGCAATAATGGGAACCAGTACCTGCCATATCATGATGAGCAGATTGGAAAAACAAGTCCCGGGCATGTGCGGAGTGGTTGCCGACGGCGTCATGCCCGGATATTACGGATATGAAGCGGGACAGTCCTGTGTGGGCGACCACTTCTCTTGGTTTATAAACAACTGCCTGCCCGCAGAATATTACAGCAGCGCAAAATCAGCAGGTAAAAACATACACAAATATCTTCGCGAAAAGGCCGAAACCTTAAAACCTGGAGAAAGCGGACTGCTAGCCCTAGACTGGTGGAACGGAAACCGCAGTGTTTTGGTAGACGTTGATTTGACCGGTATGATAATTGGGATGACCTTGCAAACACGGCCCGAGGAAATTTATCGTGCCCTGATCGAAGCGACTGCCTATGGCACAAGAAAAATTGTTGAAAACTATCGAGAAAATGATGTGCCGATAAAAGAGTTTTACGCATCTGGAGGAATAAGCCAAAAAGACCCCATGACTATGCAGATTTATGCTGACGTGTTGGGAATGCCGGTCAAAATTGCGGAAAGCGAACAAGGGCCCGCACTTGGTTCGGCTATATTTGCGGCAGTGGCGGCAGGAGAAGCCGCCGGCGGCTATGACGATATATTTAAAGCCGCACGTAATATGGGAAAAATCAGAGATAAGATATTTGAGCCTATAACCGAAAACACAAAAATTTATAATCTGCTTTACGCGGAATATGAAAAACTGCACGATTATTTCGGGCGCGGAGAAAACAATGTTATGAAACGGCTTAAACAGTTAAGATGACTGTACAGCTACACATTTTCGACAATTTTTGTAAATTTTTTAGTTGTTTTCAAATACCTGCGGCGGAGCCGCTTCCAGTATTTCAACAAGCGTCAACGGGGGATTGGAAATCACCCGCCGCTAGCGTATAGTCAATTAGCTAATAGCCGCCATGGACTCCGCCCCTAAGAGGCGTGGAGCATAAACTTGGTTATAATTTTAGGGGGAACTATGTTGAAAGAACTTAAAAAGCAAGTATATGAAGCTAATTTATTGCTTCAAAAACATAATTTAGTTACGTTTACATGGGGTAATGTATCGGGCATTGACCGAAAACGAGGACTTATTGTAATAAAACCGTCCGGTGTCGAGTATAGCGACCTGACTGCAAGCGAAATGGTTGTGCTGGATATTGAAACCGGAAAAAAAATCGAAGGCAGATACAATCCCTCTTCCGACACTCCAACGCACATCGTTATGTATAAGAATTTCCCGAATATAGGCGGAATAGTTCACACCCACAGTCGTTGGGCAACAATATATTCTCAGGCCGGAAAAGCCATCCCTTCATTTGGCACCACGCATGCCGATTATTTTTACGGCCAAATACCCTGTACCCGCCGTATGACCCATGAAGAAATATCCAATGACTACGAGCATAATACCGGTGAAGTAATAATTGAAACTTTTAAAGGAAAAAATCCTGAAGATATACCGGCTATATTGGTGAACAACCACGGTCCGTTCACCTGGGGGGTAGACCCGTGCGTAGCTGTTCATAACGCGGTCGTGCTTGAAGAAATAGCTTTCATGGCCTGGCACAACCAAATGTCAGATCCCGATATCCTTCCAATCAGCCAAAGCCTGCTAGATAGGCACTATCTAAGAAAGCACGGAAAAAACGCTTATTATGGGCAACCATAGCGGTCGGCAGGAATTTTGTATTATTCAAACATCTGCGGTGGAGCCGCTTCCGGTGTTTTATAGTAAATTAACTTGAAAACAATCAAAAACAATTTCCGCAAAACCGCCTGTTATTTTGCAGTAAATCCGCCGCCTAAGAGGCGTGGGACATAAACGCGATTACGGCAATATGTCTTATAGTCAATAAAAAGTCAAACTGTTGTAATATAATGCTACCGGTCGACAATATGTTTTACTAGCTTGACTTTCAATAATAAAAATGTTAAAATACTGTTATATATTATGAAAATTAGGGGGTTTTATGGTTAAAGCAAACGAAAATTTTTCAAAACTAAAAGAAAGTTATCTTTTCATAGAAATAAGCGGCAGAATCAACGAATTTATCAAGAATAACCCCGACAAGCCGCTAATAAAGATGGGAATCGGCGATGTGACCCTCCCGCTTGCTCCCGCGGTTACAGAAGCTATGAAAAAAGCTTCGGACGAGATGGGAAAAGCCGAAACCTTCCGCGGTTATGAAGATTCAGGCCGCGGCTATCTGTTTTTGCGAGAATCCGTTTCCGGCTATTACGCTGACATTGGGGTTGATCTTGACCCTGATGAAATACTGATAAGCGACGGGGCTAAATCCGACTGCGGAAACCTAAGCGATATTTTTTCATCTGACAATACGGTTTTGGTCACCGACCCTGTTTATCCGGTTTATTATGATTCAAATTTAATGGGGGGACGCAATATCGTTCTTATGGACTCCAACGAACAAAACGGATTTGCAGCCATGCCGGACTACGGAGTTAAATCCGACATAATTTATTTATGCTCACCCAACAACCCCACCGGCTCCGTTTATACAAAAGAGCAGCTACAGGCTTGGGTGGACTACGCTAATAAAACGGAAGCGATTATAATCTTTGATGCGGCGTATGAAGCTTTTATTCAAGATCCGGAGCTTCCGCGAAGCATCTATCAAATAGAAGGTGCGCGAAGCTGCGCAATTGAGATAAGCTCTCTTTCAAAAACTGCGGGTTTTACCGGGACCCGATGCGGTTATACTGTCGTGCCTAAAGATATTGAGCTTTCTTTAAACGATGGAGGTAAAACATCAGCTTATAAGCTGTGGTGCCGCCGTCAAAGCACAAAATTCAACGGTGTCTCTTACCCCGTGCAGCGCGCCGCTGAAGCAGTGTTCACCAAAGAAGGACAAGCTCAGGTCAAAAAAACAATCGGCTATTATCAAAATAACGCCAAAATAATTACAGAATGCTTTGACAAACTGAGAATCAATTATACCGGCGGCAAAAACTCGCCATATATTTGGTTTAAATGCCCGAAAAACATGTCAAGCTGGGATTTTTTTGACTATATGCTTAAAACCATACAGGTCGTGGGAACACCCGGACAAGGCTTTGGAAAAAACGGCGAGGGTTGGTTTCGCTTGACTTCTTTTAACACCTCTGAAAATACCGCAGAAGCTATGAATCGTTTTGAGAAAATGTTTTATGAAATGTTTCAGAGTTCTTAGGGATAATAATTAACTATAAGTAACTTCTTTACAAAATAGCCTCATAAATCTCCGGAGACAAAGGAATGAAAATTAACAAAGAGCTTAATATTGTGCTGCTAGAGCCACAGATTCCGCAAAATACTGGCAACATCGCCCGTACCTGCGCTGCTACAGGATCGTTCCTGCATCTGATAAAGCCTATGGGCTTCACCCCAACTGATAAGCACTTAAAACGTGCAGGATTAGATTACTGGCACTTGCTAGACATTGCCTATTATGAGAATTTATCAGACTTTTTTAGGAAAAATCAAGGTGACTGCTATTATTTTTCCACAAAGGCGTCTAACGTTTATTCAGATATAATATATCCGGATAAAGCTTTTATAGTCTTCGGACGTGAGGATGCCGGATTACCCGAAATTCTCTTAAAGCAAAACCTTGAACGTAGTGTGCGTATCCCTATGATAAATGACGCAAGAAGCCTCAATCTGTCAAATTCAGTTGCAGTCGCAGTATACGAGATATTGAGACAATGGGGATATCCAAAACTTTCAACAGCAAACACAATATAAAATTAATTAAAAGGGGCGATAATTTTGAATACTAAATATCGGTTGATAACCGACAGCGGCTCGGATATCCCGAAAGAGTTAGAAATTCGGTATAGAATAGATATAATGCCTTTTAGCATATTGATCGACGGCAGGGAATATTGGGAAGGTATAGACCTCACCTCCCATCAATTTTATAAGCTAGCCGACCTTTCGCCCGAAATACCCAAGACCAATCAGATAACCGCTGAACGTTTTGAGCAAAAGTTTTTAGAATGTGCCGCAGACGGCGTAACCGACGCTATTGTTGTGCTGATAAATTCCGCCGGGTCACAAACATACCTAAACGCTGTAAAAGCCAAAACAAATTTAGATGATCAAAATAAACTCGAAAATATCAATATCCATATAATTGATAGCCATGCCTATTCAATAGGTTACGGCTATGCAATGGTAGAGGCGGCAAAAAAGTTAAGCGCCGGAAAAAGCGTTAAAAGCGTATTGGATTACCTTGAAGACTGGTTCGCTTCAATTTATACCTACGTTGTCGGCTTTGATCTGCGGCATATGAAAAAATCCGGCAGAATAAGCGCCGCCGCTTCGTTTATGGGCGAGATTATGGGTCTCCGCCCGATCATAGAGATGAAAAATAACGAAACACGAGTCGTGCAAAAGGTTCGCGGCGACAAAGCTGTGATAGACGCCGCTATAGAGTATATTTCAGGAATTATGGTGCCCGAAACGCCTTGGATTTTTCTGCGCACAACCGTAACAGAATATGAAAATGCCTTTATAAAAGGATTTTTAAAAAAGATAGGCTATAAGCAAGCTTTTGAAAGTTATTCGGGCTGTGCTGTATCGTCAAATGCCGGAACTAAAATCTTAGCTGTTATTGTTAGAGGTAGTAAATAAATATAATTAAGGAGAATAGATAAATATGGCAAAATTAAACAAGAAAAATGTAGACAATTTGCGTGTAGACGGAAAGCGGGTGCTAGTACGCTGTGACTTCAACGTACCTCTTAAAGATGGTAAAATAACCAATGATAATCGTATCACGGCCGCGCTTCCGACTATTCAAAAACTGATTTCCGGAAACGGCAAGGTAATTTTGTGCTCACATTTAGGCAAACCTAAAAACGGCCCAGAAGAAAAGTTCTCATTAAAACCTGTAGCTGAAAGATTATCTGAGCTTTTAGACAAACCGATAACATTCGCCAAGGACGATGAAGTTGTTGGCAAAAACGCCCGTAAAGCTATTGCAGGGATGAATTACGGAGACATAGTGTTGCTTGAAAATACTCGCTTCCGCTCCGAAGAAACTAAAAACATTGATTCTTTCAGCAAGGATCTGGCAAGCATTGCCGACATATATGTTAACGATGCGTTTGGTTCGGCGCATCGTGCCCATTGCTCGACCGTCGGCGTTACAAAATTTATCAGCGGAGAAACCGCAGTCGGTTATCTTATGAATAAGGAAATTGAATTTTTAGGTAATGCCGTTGAAAATCCGATCCGTCCATTTGTGGCTATTTTAGGCGGCGCAAAAGTCGCAGATAAGCTTAACGTCATCTCAAATCTTATAGAAAAATGTGATACGCTGATAATAGGCGGCGGTATGGCTTTTACGTTCATAAAAGCACAAGGCGGTGCAATAGGCGGCTCGCTAGTTGACAACGAAAAGATCGACTACTGCAATCAAATGATAGAAAAAGCAAAGTCTCTCGGCAAAAAGCTTATACTTCCGGTTGACACCGTTGTCGCTGAATCCTTTCCGGACCCTATCGACGGAAAAATATCGGTTATGACAACACCTTCCGCTGCAATTCCCACCAACATGTGCGGACTGGACATAGGACCCGAAACGCAGAAAATTTTTGCGGAAGCTGTTAAAACGGCAAAAACCGTTGTTTGGAACGGTCCGATGGGTGTATTTGAAAATCCCCTTCTTGCTAAAGGCACTATTGCAGTAGCTTCTGCGCTAGCCGAAACAGACGCGACTACTGTAATAGGCGGCGGAGACAGCGCCGCAGCTGTTATAAGCTTGGGATTCGCCGACAAAGTCAGCCACATATCAACAGGCGGCGGCGCATCGCTAGAGTATCTTGAGGGTAAAACCCTGCCAGGAATAGAAGTTATACAGGATAAATAGCGTCTTCATAAATTTTTGAAAATATCGGCGCTGCCGGTACTTTAGAAAGCCCTTTTCAAAAAGCTTTTCCGAAAGGATAACGTCATGGATAAATCAAAACGCAAAACTATTATCGCCGGTAATTGGAAGATGAACAAAACCATGTCTGAAGCGCTTGATCTGACTAATCAAATCAAGCCGCTTACCAACGGAGCAGATTGCGAAGTTGTTCTCTGCGTACCGTTTACAAATCTAGAAACAGTTATAAATGCTTTAAAAGGCACAGATATTAAAGTCGGCGCTCAAAACGTACATTTTGAGCATTCAGGAGCCTTTACCGGAGAGATTTCGGTCGGCATGCTTAAAGAATTAGGCGTTCAGCATGTAATAGTCGGACACTCAGAACGCAGACAATACTTTGGCGAAACCGATGAAACAGTTAATAAACGCGCGAAATCAGCTCTGCAGGGCAACCTTATGCCTATTATATGCGTCGGCGAATTACTCTGGGAAAGGGAAGCAGGCATAACCGAAGAAGTGTTGTCTCGTCAATTAAAGCTGAGTTTAGCCGGAATACCGGATAACGACATAACAAAAGTTATTATAGCGTATGAGCCGGTTTGGGCTATAGGAACCGGGAAAACTGCCACCTCCGAACAAGCCGAACAAGCTTGCAAATTTATTCGCTTATGTATCGAAAAACTTTATAAAAACGAGCTTGCCGATAGTCTTAGCATTCTGTACGGCGGTTCTATGAACGCCTCTAACGCAGAGCAACTGCTCGCTAAAGAAGATGTTGACGGAGGGCTTATCGGCGGTGCATCGCTTAAAGCCTTGGATTTTGGCGAAATTGTTAAGGCTGCTTCTATAATCGTTTAGCTTTAAATTTATCAAATTTAGAGTTAAACTTTGATACAGTCAGTCTATTTCAACGCCCTAAAGGGTTTTGAAACAGCGGGCAAAGCCCGCTGACACACCTAAGGTGCGCGACTAGCTGTAAGCAATGCCGTCTTTCGGCGGCACGCGGCGTATGCCGCGTCTTAAAAACGCATTAAGCGTTTTTAAATCTATTGTTGCGAAGCTTTTTATTCATTTTTCTATTAATCAAATATAGCGTAGACAGTCCTATTAAGTTTAAGGAGTTAATTTTTAAAAAATGTCAAATAATGCAAAAATATTACTTATAGTAATGGATGGTGTCGGCTTTTCGGAGACAGGATTAGGCGATGCAATAACACTTGCAAATACGCCAACACTTGACATGCTTATGCAAAATCACCCTATGACAAGACTTAAGGCTCACGGCACTGCCGTTGGATTGCCCGACGACAGCGATATGGGCAACAGCGAAGTGGGACACAACGCGTTAGGCTGCGGTCAGATTTATTCACAGGGAGCCAAGCTCGTGAATGAATCTATAAAATCCGGTAAAATATATAGTTCCCAGGCTTGGCAAGATATCGTTCATAACTGCAAAAATAACGAAAGTTCCGTTCATTTTATCGGCTTGCTTTCAGACGGAAATGTGCACTCAAACGTTGGGCATTTGTTTGACATGCTGAAAAGGGCGAAAACAGACGGTATAAAAAAAGCTCGCGTCCATGTTTTGCTAGACGGCAGAGATGTCCCAGCAACCTCCGCTTTGGCATATGTTGAAATGCTAGAAACCGTTCTCAGTGAATTGTCAAAAGACGGATTCGATGGAAAAATTGCTTCAGGCGGGGGGCGCATGAGCATAACTATGGATCGCTATCAGGCCGATTGGAACATGGTAGGGCGTGGATGGCAAACCCATATAAAAGGAGAAGGGAGGCAATTTTCGTCAGCCAAACAAGCAATTGAAGCCTATCGCAGCGAAAACCCTGGAATA